>JAGHSR010000017.1 GCA_018065765.1 Candidatus Colicola coprequi | reverse complement strand
TGTGGCTCTTGTCCGTACATCTCAATATGACATTCGAGAAGTTTGTTAAAGTCTTCTGAATGAAAAGTATCGAATCTATTATCTTCAAAGTCTAAGTAGAGTATCTCGCTCCAAGGTACTTGTTGTTCTATTAAATTGCGTATATGCTGATACATAACAAACGATTTACCCGCGCGGCGAACTCCCACAAAGGCATAGTTCATATCATCATGGGTTTGATAGATAGACCGAACCATAATTTGGTAATTCAGCACATCATTCTTTTGGTCTTTTAATACAGATTTCAATAACTCCTTGTCCATGTTCTTCCAATCGTGTTGTATAAATTTTGCATATCTTATCCAGTGTCATTGGATAAAATCCGCTGCAAAGATACGACCTTCTTTTGATATATGCAAATTTTTTTGCTATTTTACTATCATTCCCCTTCTGTTGATTGGATATATTCTACACTGAAAAAGCAGCCTACGGACACAGAGTAACAAACAAAAACCACACAAGAGTGACTGTCCTCTTGTGTGGTTTTTGTTGTTTATTGTTTGTGTTAAGGAAGGTAAAATGGCATCCGGGGTTGGTGCAAACTGAGGTTTGCAGGAGGCTGAAATCAGTTCAACAGTTTGACGCTGCGGTTGACGAACTGAGCGAGTGCTTCGCCCTTGAGTTGACCACTGGCGAGCAAAGCTATGTCCATCAATTGGTGGAGACGTTCATCAGCACCTGCCAAGGTATAAACCGTCTTCTCTACAGCCGGTTTGGGTTCTTCACCTTCCTTGGTTTCCGGTTGTTCCATGACCGTTTCGGAAGTCATCTGTTCAAACAGTTCTTTAACCAACGGATGGCGCATATTGATTACCAGATTATACTGGTCAGGCATTTGTCCATAGAACGACATCCCCTGTTGGTGAGCCGACATCTCCTTCATACGGCGCATGAACTCGTTTTGTGTAAGGAACATAGGCAGAGCGTCCTCACCGGCAGCCTCGAAGCTGACCATGTAATTGAGTTTGTCTGCCGCAGGCAGAATAGCCTCCACAGCCTTGCGTACACCCTCTTTTTGTTCATCTGTATAGGACGGAGCGTCTTTGTCATCTTCGGCTTTGCGGATGATATTCTCGATGATATCGCTATCAATGCGAACAAAGCGCATGCCCTTTTCGTCACCCTTCTCGCCCATGGACTTTTGCTCCAACATGGACATGTAGTGTACATCGAGTTCGCTATCCATGATGAGGACATCATATCCTTTCTGCTTAGCACGCTCAATGAAAGCATAGTTGGCGTCAGCATCCTGTGTATAGAGGACAATGAGATTGCCATCCTTGTCCGTTTGTTTGTCAGAAATTTCCTTCTTGTACTCTTCCAATGTGAAGTACTTGCCGTCTAAGTTCTTTAGGAGCGAGAATCCGATGGCGCGTTCGTAGAACTTATCGTCAGACAGCATTCCGTATTGGATGAAGAGTTTGATATCCTCCCATTTCTTCGTGAAATCTTCGCGGTCGTTTTTGTAGATCTCAGCCAGTTTATCTGCCACTTTCTTGGTGATATGCGCAGATATTTTCTTGACGTTGTTGTCGGACTGCAAGTAACTGCGGCTGACGTTGAGTGGGATATCGGGACTGTCGATGACACCGTGCAACAAGGTCAAATATTCCGGAACGATGTTCTCCACCTCGTCAGTTACAAAGACTTGGTTGCAATAGAGCTGAATCTTGTTGCGATGGATGTCCAAGTTGTTCTTAATGCGCGGGAAGTACAATACACCCGTCAGATTGAATGGGTAATCCACATTGAGATGGATATGGAACAGAGGTTCATCCATCTGCATGGGATAGAGTTCGTGATAGAACGTCTTGTAATCCTCATCCTTTAGGTCAGCCGGTTTGCGCGTCCATGCCGGAGTGGTGTTGTTGATGATATTCTCCTCATCGGTCTCAACCTGCTTGCCATCTTTCCATTCTTTTTTCTTACCAAAAGCAATCTCAACGGGAAGGAACTTGCAGTATTTTTTGAGCAAGCCCTCGATAGTAGCATCTTCGAGGTACTGGTTAAACTCGTCGTTGATATGTAGCACGATGTCCGTTCCGCGTTCCGATTTGATGGTATCTTCCATCTGATATTCGGGATTGCCCGAGCAACTCCAGTGCACAGCTTTGGCGTCCTCTTGATAACTGAGCGAGAAGATTTCCACCTTGTCCGAAACCATAAACGCGCTGTAGAAACCCAAGCCAAAATGTCCGATGATGGCTTCGGTTTTGTCTTTGTACTTATCGAGGAACTCCTCTGCTCCGGAGAAAGCGATTTGGTTGATGTAACGGTCCACTTCGTCGGCGGTCATGCCTATTCCGTGGTCCTGAACCGTAAGGGTTTTCTTTTTCTTATCTATCACTACGCGTACGCGCATGTTGCCCAAGTCGCCTTTGGCTTCGCCTACGGAAGCCAGCGTTTTGAGTTTTTGTGTTGCATCTACTGCATTGGAAATCAGTTCACGAAGAAAAATCTCGTGGTCAGAATAGAGAAACTTTTTGATGACAGGGAAGATATTGTCCGATGTCACACCGATATTACCATTTTTCATAAATATAGTGTTTAATGATTCGTTTTCAGTCTTATTCCGCTTCGTTCGCGGCGCTCATTCCTTGTCATACGAAAAGTGTGCCAAATGCACAATGACTGACAATTTGGCAGAATAAGTGCAGGGCAACCGCATCCAAACGAACAAAAAATAAAGCAATCCAAGGGGAAAACGGATAAATTTCACACATGGAGTTGTGTAATTCAAATAAATGTATTACCTTTGCCACAGCAATGAAGTGTAAACGCAAACATATGGTTTTCGTGCTGCTGATGTTACTCCTGTTGATGGGGCAAGCGGTTGCAGCTTCATCCCGTTCGGATGTTCCCGTTCTGCCGTTACCGAGTGAGCAGACCGCATTGACAACGCCTGCGCCTGCAGCAGCCACCATGGACAGAATAGAAATCACTTGTCCGTCTTCGCCATATACCCTGCTCGCAAGACAACGTCGCACGCTTTCCCATGTAATAACCCCCACCCCTCTATGTCACGCTCAGCGTGTGCTTTCATACAAACATACCTTCAACAACCTGCACCGATGGTGTGCACTCAGATATGAGCGTGTGGTTTTGACATCCGCGCACATAGCCTATCCGTTTACAGCGTTTTGGTAAAGCATTCAGCATAAATAATCAGTTAACCTGAATGTTAAACCTCAAAAACAACGCAAACAATGGATAAATCAATTTTATTATTGACCATTATTTTTCTTGCCATTGCTGTAATTCCTTTTGTGGTTATCAGTATTCGCAAAGAGGATAAACAGGACAAGGAAAATCAGGAATAGTCATGTAACTGAGGGTGTGTCAAAATAGGCACACTCTCTTTGTTTGTATTTTGTTTGTAAAAATAGTTGAAAAAGTTGGTAATAGCCTTGCGTATGTTAGATTTTTTTTG
>JAGHSR010000119.1 GCA_018065765.1 Candidatus Colicola coprequi | reverse complement strand
TCGCCATCGCGCTCCACGCATTCGTGGCACTTCATTTCGAGTGTGTACATACGGCCTATGCAATAGTTGGAGCGACGGCATCCTGCATGGTAATGCGGATTTTCCTTGACATGATTGACGAAATCGGGGTCTTTGATGAGAACGTGGGCTAATTGGAAAAGTTCAAATCCCTCGTCCATGATACGTTGGCAGCTATCTCCCGACTGCACTCCCCCCACATAAATGAGGGTGGTATTTTGCATATTCGGATCATCCTTCAGCACCTGCTGGAACTGTTTAGCGCGTTCCATGAAATAAAGTTCGTGGAACGGCGATGTAGGAATCATCCACGGTGCAACACCCGGGAAATTGAGGGCAGCCTTGAGCCACCAGAACGATTTCATAGGCATATAGTGCGCCAGTGTCTTGTACGGCATAGCGCCAGATAGGATTGTCATCGGGGAACGGCTCACCGTACCACCGGAGAGGATGATTCCGTGCACATGATGTTTGGCTATTTCACGAGCAATCGCGATGCCTTCGTCCATAGATACTCCCCGCCAGCAATCATCCCACATATTCGTTTTGACCACGACAGCCATATCGTCTTTAGCATGCTCCATGACCACATCTAAGATCTCATTGAGGAAGCGCATACGGTTTTCCAGCGAGCCGCCATATTGGTCATGCCGGCGATTGGTTCGTTTGGCAAGGAACTGCGAAATCAGATAGGCATGTCCTGCGTGTATCTCTACGCAGTCAAAACCGGCTTCACGACAGAAATCGACCGCTTCGCCAAAACGCTGAACCAACGTATGAATCTCACTCACCTTGAGTCGTCGGTGGATGGTAGGCGAATAGAGATTAAAACCGTTAGAAGCTGACACGGGCAAACAATGACAAGTGTAGAAGTGTGTCATATTTCCGCAGTGCCCCAGTTGGATACTGGCTTTTGCCCCTTCGGCATGAATGGCGTCGGTAAGGTGTTTAAGCCCCGGCAGCGCCTCTTTGCGTATATACAACTGCCCATCAAAACTGACGCCACTCAGATCAACGGCGCAATATGCAACCGTGGTCATACCAACCCCACCACGCGCCACGCTAACATGGTAATCTTCAAGCATTTGCGAGGGCGTATTGCCCGTACACATATTTTCAAAAGCTGCAGAACGAATAAAGCGATTGCGCAGCGTGATAGGTCCCAATTGGAAGGGGGTAAAGAGTTTGTTGTTCATGGAGTTTTCAAGATAGGCTAAAGGTGTGTTCTAATAAATAAACGGGATGATACGTTTGAGCTGTTTGCGATCAAATTCGTCAGCAAATTCTGCGGCGTACTTATTGTAGATAGAATGCGCACGCGGGACAAGGTTGCAGCAACTGAACCAAAAGAAGAGTGCTCCTGCCAACGACCAGGTGAGAATAGCAAAACCGAGCCATTCGGTGATTTCTCCGAGGTAATTGGCACTGGTGACATAACGGTACATCCCTTTTTTGGGAAGATAGTGATTGGTGTCACCGGGTTCGCGCAGATGGCGAATCACGTGGTCGGAATGCACGTTGATGCACCAACCGATGATAAAAATAGCCGTACCTGCGATGAAACGAGGGTCGCATATCCAAGCCTCACTATACATTTGCGGACAATACAATGGAGCCAGATGGAAAAGCCACCAGCCCTGTGCATATCCGTTGACGATATTCCACATCACGCTAAGAAACATGATGACAATTGGCATTTTGCCATTTCCTTTCAACAAGAATGGAAAAACAAACGAGCGTTGAAAATAATGGAACTCAAACAGAAGCAGGAACAGCACATACGGGCTATGACGCGTTACCCCATAGGGAGAGATAGCCCATAGGTAAAGAACCAACAGAAAAACAGGCATTTCCATGAGGAACCACCCCACTTTGTTGTTGATGGCAGGTCCCCATTTTTCGGTACGCATTTTTCCGTAACCTGCATCCACGAAATAGAGGGCAATAAACACGACCAGCCCTATGAGAGCCATTATGAATAGGAAGTTGTAGAAAGTCGCCAACTCAATAGGTAGTTTATTCATCATAAGCGCATACTTTTTGAAA
>JAGHSR010000053.1 GCA_018065765.1 Candidatus Colicola coprequi | reverse complement strand
ATTCAAAAAGTGCGCAAAGTTAAAGAAAAATTTTTGAACGCGCAAACTTTTAAGGCATTTTCTGAATAAAAAGATTTTTTTTCATAAAAAGCCAAAAATATTTGCACAAGTGTAAATATATTTGTAACTTTGCTGCTTGTATGGATTCGGGGTTGAATTTTCCACAAAATGCAAAGTCAACATTACAAAATACACACAATATGAGAGCAAATCTTAGTACTCAAATTTCTTTAAGCCACGTAGAGCAAAAACTCTACAAACCGGCGGACGAGATTGAACTGGCTCGTATCACCGCGATGGAGTTAATTCCGGTTACCATTTTGGAGAAAGCAGCTGATGTAGAAGCTTTCGTAAAGCAAACTACCACATCGACCGTCCTGCGTATAGAGGAGGCTGCTAAGATAGCACAAGACCAGCCGGGAAGCGGACTCAACGCCCTGTTCAGAAAAGATGGAATCATCCTCGTTGCTACGGGTTACGAAAGCATGAACATGGTTCAGGCTTTGGCAGAGCACCGCATGGATCGCACACAGCCTATCACATTGCTGCAAATGCACAAGAACATCCGTCTGGTGACAGATTTGGATGCAGCAGGCAGTCTGACACGTATTGCACATCCGTGGTTGGTAACCGACTGCGAGTGGGATGACCAGTTGGTTCGTCGTGCAGTGGTATGGCTGGCACTGGAGTTGAAAAAACCTATCTTGAAACTGACCAGCAAAGACTACAACGACAACAGCCTAAGCGCATTGGGCGAGAAGTTCGGATCGGCATACAACTGCAACATCAAGGTATTCAACGAGTTGCAACACACTATTACCGGATGGCCGGGTGGCAAACCCAATGCTGACGACACCAATCGTCCGGAGAGAGCCAATCCTTATCCAAAGGATATCCTCATTTTCTCACCCCACCCTGACGATGACGTCATTTCCATGGGGGGCACGTTTGCACGCTTGATTAAGCAAGGTCACAACGTTCACATTGCCTACGAAACCAGTGGGTGCATTGCCGTTTGCGATGACGAGGTAGTTCGCTTCATGGATTTCATGAAAGGCTACAAACTCATGCACATGCCGGAGGATAAGGTAATTAACCGTAAATACGACGAGTATATGCACTTCCTCAACGAGGAGAAAGTGGGCGACCAAGATAGCCGCGAGATACTGGATATCAAGGCTCTCATTCGCCGTGGTGAAGCCACCGCTGCTTGCCGCCACATGGGACTGAAAACCGACCATATTCATTTCCTCAACCTGCCGTTCTATGAGACCGGCACCATCAAGAAAGGACCGCTCACACAGGCAGATATTGATATTGTGAAGGCTCTGTTGCATGAGGTTAAGCCTCAGGAGATATTTGCTGCAGGCGACTTGGCAGACCCTCACGGCACGCACCGTGTGTGCCTGGATGCCGTTTTAGCAGCACTGGACGAACTCAAACACGAGAGCGACTGGGAAGAGTGGCTAAAAGACTGCCGCATTTGGATGTATCGTGGTGCATGGATGGAATGGGAAGTAGAGCTGATTGAAATGGCTGTGCCGATGAGTCCTGAGGAACTCCGATTCAAACGCAACACCATCCTCAAACACCAATCACAGATGGAGAGCGCTCCGTTCATGGGTAACGACGAACGTCTATTCTGGCAACGTGCCGAAGACCGCAATCACGACACAGCCAAACTCTATGCTGAATTGGGACTGGCGAACTACGAAGCCATTGAGGCTTTTGTGCAATACCACATCTTATAAGAACAATAACTATTATGGAAAATATCACATTCTTCAACCTGCCCGGTCGCGTATGTTCGACCGCAGAAATTCGCCGCATTGCGGCTGAGTCAAAAACCCCTTATACCGTCCTGCTGCTCAAGCCCAACATCGAGTGGGTTCTTTATGCACAAGAGCGTATGGCTGCCCTGCTGGAGGACACAGGAGCCGGTATGGTCTATGCTGACCACTTCAACAAGACCGTCCATGAGAATGGCGAGTGGACAGCTACTCAAGCACCTGTGATTGACTATCAGATGGGCGCACTGCGTGACGACTTTGAGTTCGGTAGTGTATTATTCTTCCGCACAGAAGCTCTGAAAGAGGCTGTGGAGCGCATGAAAACAGACTATGAGTTCGCAGGATTGTATGACTTACGCCTAAAAGTAAGTCAGAAATGGGCACTGGAGCACATCAGCGAGTACCTGTACTACGATGTAGAGTTGGACAACCGCAAGTCCGGCGAGAAGATATTTGACTATGTAGATCCCAAGAATCGCGGCGTGCAAATCGAGATGGAGAAAGCCGTTACCGAGCACCTCAAAGAGATAGGCGGCTACTTGGAGCCAAAATTCAAAGACGTAGATATGAAGGAGGG
>JAGHSR010000116.1 GCA_018065765.1 Candidatus Colicola coprequi | reverse complement strand
TTATAAACGTATCTAAAATCGTACTGCATAAGTGAAAAATTTGTTCATATAAAAAATAAGCAGTACCTTTGCACTGCAAAATTAAAGTAAAAAAACAACATACACAAATTATGAAAAAAAAATTTTTGTTTTTTATCGTAACATTTGGAGTTTTTATGGCAAGTTGCTCAGTGAAGAGTCCTGAATCAGATAACAAGTATGTATTTGTTGAAAAACCAACACAGACATATCTTCCGAATGACTATGCTGTGGCTGGAGAAGAACAAACATCCAGATGGTTTTACAATTATGTTTATAATCCTGCTATATATGCTCGTGATCACAATGATGATACACCACCTATTCGTCCCTTCTTACCTAACAAAAAATAAACCTACACATAAATCGTAGAGAATATGAAAAACAAACCTACATATATTTTAGCCTTGACATCCTTAATTATGCTTGTAGGATGCAAACGAAACCAAACGGAAGACCTTCTTAACGGTAAATGGAATGCTATACATGTTTTATACCAGTTGGGAGATACACAAACAGGAAAGACAGACTGCTACGGGCAATCTTTCAAGCAAGGAGAAAATGTTTGGATATTCGACTCAAACAACAACCGCATTTATGGATATGAAAATGGTGCTCAAACTAAAGAATATACAACGTATGTCTATGCCAGTAGTAAAATTATCATCGACTATGGATGCGAAAATGCCACATGGTTTATCCAAAGCGTTAACGAAAAAGAACTGCATCTAACAAGCGTAGTGGCAATCGATATGCGTAATGATTCTACAGCCATTCCGTCTCGTCGCCATTACTACAAGCTAAAAACAGAATTGAGTTTTAAAAAGTAATAGGTCACCATTATGCGTAAACTATTCATATCTATATTCCTGCTTCTGCCACTGCTCCTCTCTGCCCAACGAGCCACTATCAATGGGTATGTCTCCGATGCCGAGTCGGGTGAACGGCTGATAGGCGCATCTGTCTATGATGCGCTGAGTTCACTGGGTACTGTCACCAACAACGCCGGCTATTACACATTAACCCTTTCCGGAGATACTTGTGCGCTGCAAGTCAGTTATGTTGGCTACCAACCCTCAACGGTGTATGCCATGCGTTTGCAGGGAGATACCCTGCTTAATATCCGCCTCAAACCCACTTCTGCTCTGCTGGATGAGGTAGAGGTGGTGGCACATCAGTCTATCTCCGGACCCAAGAGCACACAGATGTCCGCCATCGAAGTGCCGGTGGCGCAAATCAAAGGTATTCCTGCATTAGCGGGCGAAGTGGATGTGCTCAAGGCTATCCAACTCCTACCCGGAGTGCAGTCTGGCAGCGAAGGAGCAACAGGCATTTACGTTCGTGGTGGAGGACCTGACGAAAACCTCATCCTGCTGGATGGTGTGCCTCTGTATAGTGTCAGTCACGCGATGGGCATGTTCTCTGTGTTCAATGCCGATGCCGTCAAAAACGTGACACTCTACAAAGGCAACTTCCCTGCACGCTATGGATCAAGACTCTCATCCATCATCGATGTAAGACAGAACGATGGCAATAGCGATTTCTGGCACGGAAACCTAACTATAGGACTGATTGCTGCCAAGTTGAATGTGGGAGGACCTATCTTCACTGCCAAACAACTCCAAGCACGCAAACAGGGAGATACTATTCGAGCCAAAACAACATTCAATATCTCTGTCCGACGCTCCTATTACGATGCGCTGATTTCCCCAATCATGGCAGCTGTTTCTGCCAGCCAAGGAGAAGGAACGGCTTTTGGTGGCTATTATTTCTACGACCTAAACGCTAAAGTGTCACATACTTTTTCCGAGAACGACCGCCTTTCTGCATCTTTTTATATGGGCGACGATGTCATCTATGTCAACTATAATTATAAGGACAAATACACCTATCAGGGCGTCACGGAAAGCGAACAATACAAAACCAACCTCCGAACCACTTCCGGAAATATAGTGGCTGCGGCTAACTATGAGCACCGGTTTAACAGCCGACTCTTCTCCAATTCGCAAATCAGTTTCACACGTTACCTCAATCACCTCAAGCAGTCCCTGCAGGAGAAACAAGACTATGCAGACGAGTCTTACTCCTTTGACCAGTCCATGCTCTACTCATCGTTCCTAATGGACTTGTCAGCCAAAACGGATTTTGAGTTTCTGCCCTCCCCTAAACATACCTTGCGATTTGGTACTGAATACACCTACCACCAGTTCCGCCCCGCAATCAACAATTTCTTTATTGCCGAAATAGGCGAAGATGAGAAGGGCAATCCTACCTCTATGAAACAGGACACAACCTATACCGAAGGTACTTTGCATGGTCATGAAGCGGTCTTGTATGTAGAGGAGAACTACACCCCCACATCGTGGCTCTCGCTCAATGCAGGACTGCGGGGAAGTCTCTATTCGGTCAATAGCAAAACCTACCCATCCATCGAACCGAGAGTGGGAGTGCGCGTGCTGTTGTACAAGGATCTGGCATTCAAGGCTTCCTATTCGTATATGTCACAATACGTTCACCTCTTATCCAATTCGTCTATTTCGCTGCCAACCGATTTATGGGTGCCGGTGACTAAAAACATCGCTCCCATGCGCTCCATGCAGGCAGCAGGAGGGTTGAGCTACAATATCTGCAATCAGGTGGAATTGTCTGTGGAGGGCTATTACAAACAGTTCAAAAACCTGATTGAGTATAAGGACGGTGCCAGTTTCTTCGGAACGAGCCAAGGCTGGGAAGACAAAGTCGCCATCGGTGACGGATGGAGCTATGGTGTCGAATTGCTCTTGCAACGCAAGTTTGGCGCGCTGACCGGTTGGGTAGGATATACTTGGAATCGTTCAATGCGCCGATTTGACCGCGAAGGAATGCAAATCAATTTCGGTAAACCGTTCCGCGCTAAGTACGACCGAGAACACGACCTGAGTATCACTCTCAAGTACCAAATCACCAAAAAAATAGATATATGTGCTACTTTTGTGTATGGTACCGGCAATCGGGCTACTCTGGCTGAACAAGTCTATAGCGATCCCGAACAAGGAAAGGAGATAGACTATATCTCCGAACGGAACAACTACCAAATGCCCAACTATCATCGTTTGGATTTGGGAGCTAACTTCTATCTCCCACACAAGAAATCGGGAGATCCTACCAAAAGCAAAGGTGGTTGGTTACGCACGGCTCAGCATATTTTGAGTGTGAACATCTACAATGCTTATTGCCACAAAAATCCTTACCTCATGTTCGTATCAGGAAACCAACTCAACCAGGTCTCCATCTTCCCCATCATACCAACACTAAACTATACCTTCAAATTCTAATCACTAATGACCTTCTCCATTCTCCATTCTCCATTCTCCATTCCCCAATCACCATTCTGCATTCTGCTTTTTGCATTCTGCTTCTCTCTTCCTGCGATTTTTTCTACTCCACCGTGCCATATAACGGCAACGAGGAGCCACCGCTATTGGTGGTCAATGCCCTGTTGAACGAGCAGGAACCCCCGCGTGTGTATATATCCCGTTCATTCTTCTTTGCTGACACTGCGCGCTATATTCGAGTCCCGGATAGTCGCTACTCCAGCGGTTATCGCAATTTAGGTTCGCACAACGGCAACCTCTGCGACGCTTCCGCCTGCCTGATTATCACCAATCACCATTCTCCATTCACCAATAACTTACATTACATCCCTGCCTCTCAGGCTTCTGCTTACGCGGATGAATTGGGATATTACACAACCGATGATTTACACCTCTCCCCCCACGACACAGTCACGCTGCGGGTCTCTCATCCGCTCTATGGCTCAGCGTCGGCCACACAAGTGTGTCCGGATACTATCCGTGTTTCTATTCAGTCGGTCGAAATAACCAACTATGCCGAAGCAAAGATCAAACTATACATAGCCCCATATCATGGCAACTCGGATGATGTCATTTTCCTTAGTTGCGGAATGTGTTTTGACGGAAGTTATTCGTTCAAGTTTGATAATAGGTCGTACGTGCGACCATTACCCACCTCACTTCTTTCGCCCTATCTGTATTCATACAACAACGCATTCTTGGAGTTTAATACCTACCAAAGCGATTACGGCTATTTCGCCGGACAGCATCTGCTATTGCCTGCCTCTGCCATCCGCAACGGCTTGACGTTGGATTTGATAGCAGATGCGCATATCATCAATTTCCCGCCCACTATAGAAGAACTGCATTGTGCGCCAAAAGCCGTTCAACTGCGTTTGATTGCGATGGCATGCACGCGCGACTATTATATGTATGTCCAGTCGGTGAAAGCGTCCAAAGGGTATATCGACACCTACGTGCCCCGATTGACTTCTGCTCCCGAAGTAGAGGGCAATAGTGGCGATATCATAGGTCAGATTGCAGATGTCTTCTCAGAACTGGGAGGCCAAGAGGGCACACAAATCCAATGCAATATCCACGGAGGTATCGGACATTTCTGCCTCTCCTCCACCGACACCTGCTACTACGAATATACCTCCACCCCCTAACCTCCATCCTCCATCCTCCATTTTGCATTTTGCATTTTGCATTCTGCATTCTCCATTCTCCATTCTCCATTTCGCATTTCGCATTTTGCATTTTGCATTCTCCATTCTCATTTCTCCATTCTCATTTCTCCATTCTCCATTGTTCCACGCACGGGTGGATTACGGGTGGATTACGGGTGGATAGCGCAACAAAAATCGTGGAACATTTTTGCTAATTTTTGTTATGTCAAGGTGGCAAATCATTTTTTTTGACACGATTATTTGTTTTTATTCTTCAAATATCGTACCTTTGCGCGCTTTTTGGGCGGTTCGGTTTTTTTCTACTACTGCCACTAAACAAGCAGAACTTAAACAAACATACCTAAAAACACATGAAACGATTTTCTATCCTTTTCGTTGTCGCGGTTTGGGGATTGATGTTAACTTCCATGCCGCTACATGCCAAAGTGGTCGAGTGTGCTACGATTGAGGCAATCAACGCCGCCATCATACAGGCAAACAACATCAACACGCCCGACACCATTCTTCTGACACAGGACATCAACAATGCTACTGCCATCATAGCCAGTGGCAACTACAATTTTATGCTCGACTTAGGCGGTCACACCATCGTAGGCAATAACGAAATGATTGATGCCCTCGGTGGTAGTTCTAACTACGCACTCATATACATAGCCAGTGCCAAAGCGCGTATTGTCAACGGCTCCCTGCGTGGCAAACGCAACGGATATAGATCTATTTCTGCACTGATATATACCACATCCGGTGCAGAGGTGCTGGTGCAAAATGTCTCTATGTACGAGAAAGTCGGAGCATGTGTCCGTTCAGACAATTACTCGGAAGTCACGGTACACAATTGCGGCTTGCGGCACGAAGGGGTTGGCAAAACTTCCGACGACAAGTCCTATTCTTCAGGATGTTTCCTTGTTAGTTACACCGGCACCATCAATGTGGACCACTGCACCGCTGTGTCCGAAAAAGCGTATGTGTTCTATGTCTTCACTACCGGTGGTTATATCAATATCTACGGCGGTTCTTATACAGCGGAATCAACCACAGTAAACGTTGACGATAATGTGAATCATAACTGGGGAGCACAAACGGCGATGCTGCGTATGGATGCTCACACCGATAAGCCAGGTAGCATCAATATTGATGGTGGCACGTTCAATGGCAGTATTTTCCGACAAGACCCTACAGAAACCAACTTGAATATCTATAGCGGCACCTTCATGAATGTAGGTCCCGGCACCGCTATTGTGGAGGAAGATGGACAGGTCAAAATCAAAGACGTGAATCACGCTACCGCCACCAAACCTCAAAGTTTGTCTGAATTCAATCTTGTCAAGAAACATAGCGACTCCGACCCTTACCCCGAAATCAACTACGACCCTGAGACAGGTTCGGCCGTTGTCAATCCCGAGAAAGCCAATCCCGCCGATGACAAACCCTATCCCGATGTACCGTCCGGAGGGTGCACTGCTGTCTATACCACCGTGCAGGACAGCATCGAGGAGGGCGAAACCTACATGTTTGCCGACTTGCGAATATTCACTATCGGCACCTACTCGCACACGTTCACCAAGGCGGACGGCTGCGACAGTATTGTCACCCTCATCCTCAAACGAAGCAGTGTCACCTCACATCACGTGTACGACACCATCTGCCCGGGCGACTCGTATCGTTTTTACGATCGATGGCTCACCGAGGCAGGCAACTACAAACATACACTCAAGGATATCCACGACCAAGACTCTCTCATTACCCTGCACCTCTATGTGCGCCAACCTATCTTAGCTCCGGCGGACAATCAAACATTGTGCCCGACCGAGTTCGGCTCGTTCACTTGGCGTGGCAAGCACTTTGCTTCAGAGGGCACCTACTACGATACTATTCGCTACGCCGTATCCGGCTGCGACAGCATCTACTATACCCTCCACCTAAACGCATTCGCCTCATACCACAAACGCGATACCATCGTGGCTTGCCAGCAGGTTGAGTGGAACGGCAGATTATACACCCAATCGGGTATCTATTCCGACACCGTGCCCAACTCAGTAGGCTGTGACAGTATCAAAACACTCTACCTGACCATCAACCGACTGGTCAGCGTACCGGTCGAATACGATACGATTTGTGCCTCACAAGCGCCCTATCTGTGGCACCAAATGAGTTTGCAACAATCCGGCATCTACTACGATACTGTCAGATACCGCTTATCCGACTGCGACAGTGCGCACTACCAACTGCACCTCACCGTCTATCCTGCCATTTTCCGCGACACAACAGTCTATGTCTGCGAGCAGGATCTACCGTTCGAATGGGTGGTCAACGGTGTCACCACCTGGACGACCGACAAAACAGGAGCTTTCTTGCATGTTGATACCATCCCTTCGCTCACTACAGGCTGTGACAGCATCATCACACTACACTACAACGGACTGAAAACGCAACGCGTGACCGTTCCTGTCACTGCCTTCAAGCAGTACAAGTGGAACGGCGAGGTCTATACCGAGTCCGGCGTTTATCGTGATACCGCAGTCAGTGCGGACGGCTGCGACAGTATTACCACGCTCAACCTCACCATACAAAACCCCACCTATGCTCGCGTTGAGAACGTCTCCATCTGCCCCAACGATACGAACACCTACACATGGCGAGGCAAACACTTCAACACCACCGGAACGTATAGGGACACCCTGCACTATCTGACAACAGGGTTTGATAGCATCTATTACACCTTGCAACTGACCCTGCTGCCCATACTCACCCACCACGACACACTCACCATCTGCCGCGGGGAAATGCCTTATGTGTGGAAGGATACAGTCTTCAACACCGTAGGCACGCACACTTATTCCAAAACATACACCTCACTCCTCACCGGCTGCGACAGTATCGTCACGCTCCACCTCACCGTGCTCGACCGATTCACAATGCCTGTGGAGTATGACACTATATGCCAGTCGGAGTTGAAGACCTACACATGGCATGGACAACAACCGCAAGCATCAGGGGTGTTCTACGACACCGTACGTTATGTACAGACGGGCTGCGACAGCGCTTTCTATGAGTTGCACCTAACCGTCCATCCTACTCTTTACCACCATTTTGATATGACCGTCTGTGAGCAGGAACTGCCTATAGCCATTTTGGGCGATACGATCATTCGCACAGTGGGCGTGTACGACCACTCACGGCGCTATCAGTCGGTACTTACCGGCTGCGACAGCATCGTCACGGCACATGTCACCGTACATGCCGCTACCGATGCCCCCGTTGAGTACGACACCGTCTGCGTAAGCGAAATGAGTAACTATACATGGCGCGGACACAAACCCCAATCCGCAGGCATCTACCGCGATACCATCTACTATACCTCCGGCTGCGACAGCATACGCTACACCCTGCACCTCACGGTTAATCCGGTTCTGACATCAGACTCCGTCTATGAGATGTGCGAACAGGACCTGCCTTATGTATGGCTCGATACAACCTACAACACAGCGGGCTCGTTCACCCGTTCCACCACACTTACCTCGCAGGTAACAGGCTGCGACAGTGTCGTCACACTGCACCTCACCGTGCATGCCACCGAACGCGCTGTCTCGACCGTCACTATGTGCCGTGAGATGACATGGAACGGCAGAAACCTCACGCAGTCCGGCACTTATGTCGATACACTGATCAACCGCTTCGGCTGCGACAGTATCGTCACACTCCACCTCACCGTACTCCAACCTACGATTGCGGAGGAGAAGTACGACACCGTCTGCTCCTCCGAACTCGCCCGATACCGCTGGCGCAACCGTTCATTCACACAATCCGGCACCTATGCCGATACACTCTACTTCACTGCCACCGGCTGCGACAGTGCCTACCATATCCTCCACCTCACCGTGGGCGAACCGTTCATCTCGAACGACACCATCGTCTCATGCGACAGTTATACATGGCGGGGTAAGACATACACCTCTTCCGGCGACTACTTGGACACCTACACCACCTTTGCCGGTTGCGACAGTATCTACCGCGTACACCTGATTATACGCTCCTCGTATGCACTCTACGACACCATCACTTCCTGCCAGGCTGTCAACTATCATCAGCAGACTTACGACCGTTCCGGCGACTTTGTGGTGCCTTTGGTTAGCGTACACGGCTGCGATAGCGTCTATCACTTGCACCTGACCGTCAACGGCGGTGTCCTCTACGACAACCTGCCGCTCGTATCTCTCTACGGCAACCGACTCCTGCTGCTCGATCGTAACTCCATCGAGGCTCAGGGACACTCCTTCCAAGCCAAAGATGTACAGTGGTTCCGCGTAGAGGGAACACTGGACAACCCACTCCTGCCGGACGAGGAAGATGACGAACTCCTCGTCAGCGGAGTCGAATACTACTCCTACTACAACGACGAAGTTATTCCCGCAGGTTCCTACTACGCCCGTATCGACCAACCGTCGCAGGGACCTTGCGGCGCATACATCCGTACACGTGTCATCAAACTCTATACATCCCAGCAGAGCACACCCAAGTTGGCGCCTAACCGCGTGACAAGGGGTGAACCTCTCCATATCATCGACCTCGACGCTTCGGCTGTATATACATGTACTGTCTATTCCTCCACCGGCGAAACACTCGTTACGCGAACCTTCACCGGACTGGAAGCGCAGTCGATAGACGTATCCCTCATGCAGGGTATTTATCTGATGAAGTTGACCAACGACGAACAATCACAAACGCTGCCCTTCACGGTGTATTAGTTAAATGCAAAATGCAAAATGCAAAATGCAAAAATGCAAAAATGCAAAAGTAGAAAGTAGAAAAAATTTGATTATGAAACAGTTGCATTATATTTTAGTCCTTTTGGCGCTCGTGTGTGTAGGCAGTGTGTTTGCACAAAAAAACGCTACCAACCAAGATACACAAGTCATGGTGTACGACCCGGCTACCAACACCTACCGTCTGGTTAACCTCTCCACACTCATTGCCCAACAGGACAGTGTGTCCACTAAGCCGGGTGGGCGCCGGCAGTATGCCCCCCACGCAGCGTCCTTCAGTCTCACCGGCTACGACCGCGACTCGCTTAGCACCAAGTGCCATCGCTTGTCCATCGGTGTACGCGGGGGAGCAGGTTCTTTCATGCAGAAAGCAGACGGCTTCGACGCCCTCATCAACGGTGCAGCGGGAGTCAGTGTGGAATACACCCATTCGTGGCTCAAAGGTTCTATCCAACACGGTATCCTCACCGGTTTAGGGATAACCTACACCTGCGGCGGGCTTCGTGGTGCCGTGAACGACGAGTGGACTGACGATAGCGACGTGACATACGGAACGCTGCGTTATGTTGCCACCGCCAAACAGGTACAGGAGACCATCGGACAGGTGCAGATAGAGGTACCGCTCATGTACTCCATGACCATGGACAACGGCTATTTCCTGCATGCCGGACCCAAGTTGCTGCTGCCCATCGCCGGTCATCATACTCAAGAACTAACCGATGCCCATGTGACGGCATACAACCTCACCTACAACCCTACGGCTGCCCTCGTGGACAAGAAGTACATCGGTTTTATCCCCGAGAGCAACCGGGACATCACCGGCAAATGGTCTGCCATGAAGGTGGGACTGTTGCTGTCGCTCGAGACGGGTTACGAGTTCCGCTTCGCAGACGGTTCCGGTTTGGGACTGGCAGGCTATGTCAACTATGGACTGAACCAATCCTTATCAACCAACGATGTGTCCTGCATTGTCGTTTCGCCGGCGGTACCGGAAGCGAAAGTGCTGTCCGCTACCAATACCTACGCGAAAAGCATTGGATACATAGATTTTGGTGTCAAAGTGACCTACAACATCCACTGGTGGAAATGATACAACCGCACCGACATACACGTTCGTTCCTGCTGCTCCTGCTTGCCATGAGCGCATCGTTGGTGTACGGTGAGACGTTTACCACCTCTCCTTTCAGCGGAACGGAGGGCTTACCTAACCCGTTTGCAAACGCAACGATTGATATGCCGGGAAGTGCACATTTGCAGCAGCGTTCCTACACCGTGCCGGTTTCGGCTCTGGCATTGGGCAACGGTATATTGGCAGACGAAGCGTTGAACAACGCCACACAACCCCGCTTTGCGAGTCCCCGCCGCGCGATGATAGATGATGAAAAACCCGACTTTGATCCAGCCAATCCAGGGTATAACCCCGACCAACAACCTCTTGGGCAACCGCTGCTGCCGTTGGTGATCTGTGCCGTCGGCTATGCGCTGGTCAAAACCAAACACATACCGGCATGCTCGCATCAATTACCCCACGAAACAATCAAAATCCAATATAGTTATGAAAAAAAATCTCCTTCTCCTAACCCTTCTTGTTAGTAGTGTGTCTTTTGTTTTGGCACAAGAAACATGTACCTATCCCGCCACCACGACTGCATCGGTGAGATTTAGAAAAATACTACATCCGTTCACGGTTGATGCTAAAGGTACAAGAGTCCTCTTTGCCCCGGGCAACTTGCAGTACCAGGCATCTACCGGCACATGGCGTTTTGCCGCACATCAGTACGACTACATTGGCAATGCTCCCGGAAATAGCGTTACAGATAATGCCGTGCGTGACACACAATCGGTTTGGATTGATTTGCTCGTATGGGGTCAGACAGGATATGAAAGCACGGATCCTTCTCAAATATATACAACGTCGAACACTTCATACAAACCCGACGGCCCAGCCTTTAAAGCTAATATTGCAAATACTGGGTATGATTGGGGAGTGTATTGTAATATATGGTATAATGAAGAGAAAATTTCGAAAGGCACATATCGTACATTAACTGAGGATGAGTGGAAGTATTTGCTTAATAATCGCAAACACCGAAGCGATGGGACAACACCTTTATACACAAGGAGGGTGTATGTTTATTTGAATGGCAACACGAAAGATAAGACTACTCCGGGTAATGAAAGAGAGGGTGTACTCTTTTATCCGGACGACTACGAAGAAAGTTTAGTAGCTGAAAATGCCAAAATTACACTCACTGAATGGAATGCATTGGAGCGACAAGGAGTAGTCTTTTTACCCAGGTGCGGATGTCGTAATGGTTCTGCTAGTGCTGTTGGTACAACTTTGAATCCTGCTTATTGGTCAGTAACTGGAGATGTTGTGTTTTATGGAACCAATAATAATGATCAACCCTCGCTTGCTTGTGGCCCCTCCTCCACTTTATTTCCAAACAGTCCTAATTACAATAAAGGAATTTACGGAAGTGCCTCCGTGCGTTTGGTGAAGAATTATTAAGAATTTCCTAACAGAACTTACTATGAAACGATTAATCCTCTTTCTGTTGCAGTTGTGCTATATTCCGATAGCCTTTGCTCAATACGAACTGATGAACCCCCATACCGATAGCATAGGCGGTTACATAGCCATTACCGATCCTGACGGTGCCGGTATTTATCGCATGGAAGCCATTGCGAAAGACGGCTACCATTTCTACAAATGGTCGGATTCTGTAGCCACCGCAAGTCGCGACATTGATCCTGCCAACTTGACAAAAGATGACCATTATTTCTATGCCATCTTCCGGCATAACTCGTGGAACAATACCGCTGTCAATCTCTCTACCAACAACCCCTTGTTGGGTACGGTTACCACGACCGAAGTGAGTATAGATACCTGTGAACACATTTACCGTCTTGTTGCAAATCCAAAAATGGGATACTTCTTCGACCGCTGGAGTGACAGTGTGACTACTGCTATCCGCGAAGAGTCACTCTACCCGGGGCAAGTGGTCAACCTCACGGCACAGTTCATCTCCCTCTGCGAATTTGACGTCACTGCCTCTACCGAAAATCTGCAAGGCGGAACAGTGGCGAACACTCTGAATACCGAGAATTGCACCTCCATACTGACCGCCACACCCAACGCAGGATATATATTCCTGCAGTGGTCGGATGGCGACAAGACCAATCCGCGCGAGGTCGATTTAGAGTATGCCAAAGATACAACCCTGACCGCCATCTTTGGCATCAATCCCCATCTGGACGCTACGGCTACTCATGGCACTATCTCTTGGGAACCCGATTTAGCCAACTGCCGGTACATCTACAGGGCTGTACCGAATACCGGTTATTCGTTCAGCGGCTGGAACCAAAACGGCACACTGCAACCCTATAGCGCCAATCCACTGATTATGCCCCTCTCCTCTTTCGTACAAGGCGGAGACACCATCAACCCCTTTGTACAAGGCGAAACAACCAATCCCCTCATGCTTGGTTCGTTCTCATCCACTGCCATCCAAATACTCGACTGGAGCACAACGGGCGTGCGGGTGATGACCAACAATCAGGGCATAACTGCCTCTTTAGCCGCCTGGATGGAGGGCACAGCGTGTACAGTGACGCCTTCCGGCGAAACAGGTATATATACCATCACCATTCCGTCCATCACCGCTCATGCCGGTGAGATGTTGCAGATCTATGTCAGTGACGGTAACGGCTCTGAGGACGCCATCACAACATATATTCCTTATATCCTGTCAGGTACGGTCAGCACCTCCTCTCTCACACTGAACGAGTCGTCCGATGTGGTCATCACCAACGGTGCTACACTGACACAGGACGATGATAACCTAACCATTCGCAACCTGCAACTGGTGGACAATGCTACCTTTGTTCTGCCTGCCGGCAAAACCCTCACGGTGGCTTCGCTCGCCATGCAAGCCGATGGCATTCAGGGACGATTCCCGCAAATGCGAATAGACGGCTCACTCTTCAACAACAACGGTGACACCCTCTACTACGACTATATACTGAATAGCGCGCAGTATTTTCCGCTGGCATTCCCACAAACGATGTCCTGTGCCGACATCCGTACCCGCACCGGATTTACCTCACCCTCCTTCCTGTCCTATACCTTTGATGGACTTGCCCGTTACAACACCAACGACGGTTGGCGGGAGTTCGATGACACGGCAGTTGGAGCCGCCTACAACGCTAACCAAGGTTACATCGTCTATGCGGCACGCCCCAAATGGAGCGGCACACGACAGGGGTTCGCCACGCTGCGTTTTCCGGTGCACATTGACCTAACCAACGGCGATCGTGCCGACAAAGCTATCCCTGTCCATCAGTACGGTTACCCCGCAGAGAGACCCGGCGCTGCTAACTGGAACCTGCTGCCTAACCC
>JAGHSR010000124.1 GCA_018065765.1 Candidatus Colicola coprequi | reverse complement strand
GTTCATACCCACACGTGCGCAGAACTTAACAGAACTTGGTTCACCACCATGTTCACCGCAAATACCTGTACGCAAAGCAGGACGAATAGCACGACCTTTCTCAACAGCCATCTTGATAAGTTGGCCAACACCCTTTTGGTCAAGAACCTGGAATGGGTCAGCCTTCAAAATCTTTTTCTCCAAGTATGCAGGCAAGAAACTTGCGATATCGTCACGACTATAGCCGAAAGTCATTTGTGTGAGGTCGTTGGTACCAAAACTGAAGTATTGAGCTTCTGTAGCAATACGATCAGCAGTGAGAGCAGCACGTGGAATCTCAATCATAGTACCTACTTCGTACTCAACCTCTATGCCATACTCCTTGAACACTTCGCTTGCAACACGTTGGATAATCTCTTTCTGTTGCTTCAACTCATACAAGATACCAATCAGAGGTACCATGATTTCCGGCATTGGGTTCTTGCCTTCTTTTTTCAGCTCGCAGGCAGCGCTCATGATAGCGCGAGTTTGCATAGCAGTAATCTCAGGGAAGGTGATACCTAAACGGCAACCACGGTGACCCAACATCGGGTTGTTCTCTGCCAGACTATTGACACGTTGTTGGATTTCTTGAACAGAAATACCCATCTCTTTAGCCATAGTTTCCTGACCTGCGAGATCGTGAGGAACAAACTCATGCAATGGAGGATCCAAGAGACGAATATTGACAGGGCAACCATCCATAGCCTCAAGAATACCCTTGAAGTCAGCCTTCTGGTAAGGTAGGAGTTTTTCCAATGCTCTTTCACGTCCGGCAGCATCCTTGGCAAGAATCATCTCGCGCATAGCAATAATCTTCTTATCGTCGAAGAACATATGCTCTGTACGTGTTAAACCGATACCTTTAGCGCCAAAAGCACGTGCAACGGCTGCATCATGAGGCGTATCAGCATTGGTACGAACCTGCAAACGAGTGTATTTGTCGCAAAGATCCATCAAATCCTTGAAATCACCACTGAGTTCAGCTGCTTTGGTAGGAATTTGTCCGGCATACACCTGACCTGTGGAACCATTGAGAGAAATATAATCACCTTCATTGTAAGTAACACCTTCGATGGTAACGGTTTTCGCCTTGTAGTCAACCATAATGGCACCAGCACCGCTGACACAACATTTACCCATACCACGAGCAACCACAGCAGCGTGAGAAGTCATACCTCCACGAGCTGTCAGAATACCCTCGGCTGCAGACATACCTGCGAGGTCCTCCGGAGAAGTTTCAATACGAACCATTACGACTTTATGACCATCCTTGTGCCAAGCCTGAGCATCGTCAGCATGGAAGACAATTTGACCACATGCAGCACCTGGGGAAGCAGGAAGACCTTGAGTAATAACTTTAGCTTTCTTCAGAGCATCTTTATCAAAGACGGGGTGGAGTAGTTCATCCAATTTCTGGGGTTCGCAACGCATGATAGCGGTCTTCTCATCGATGACACCTTCGTGCACGAGATCCATAGCAATCTTAACCATGGCAGTGCCGGTACGTTTACCATTACGTGTTTGGAGGAACCACAGTTTACCTTCTTGTACGGTAAACTCCATATCCTGCATATCTTTGTAGTGATCTTCAAGTTTCTGTTGAATTTCATTGAGTTCAGCATAGAGTTTAGGCATAGCTTCTTCCATGGAAGGATACTTGCTTGCTCGCTCTTCTTCACTGATTCCCTGCAATTTAGCCCAACGACGGCTACCTTCCAGAGTGATTTGTTGTGGGGTGCGAATACCTGCTACAACATCTTCACCTTGTGCATTCACAAGATATTCTCCGTTAAATAGATTTTCACCTGTTGCGGCATCACGGCTGAAGCAAACGCCCGTAGCAGAGGTTTCACCCATGTTACCAAACACCATCGCCATAACACTAACGGCTGTACCCCATTCGTCAGGAATACCTTCCATTTTACGATAAAGGATAGCGCGCTCGTTCATCCAACTGCGGAATACAGCGCAGATAGCACCCCAAAGTTGTTCAATAGGATTGGTTGGGAAATCCGAACCTGTTTGCTCCTTGATAGCGGTTTTAAAACGAGCTACCAACAACTTGAGTTCATCCACATTAAGATCCTTATCTAATTTAATACCACGAATGGCTTTTACTTCCTCGATGATTTTCTCAAATGGGTCAATATCCGTTTTGTTAACGGGTTTCATGCCCAAAACAACGTCTCCGTACATTTGTACAAAGCGACGATAGCTATCATATACGAAGTGAGGGTTCTGTGTTTTTTGGCACATACCTTCAGCCACTTCATCATTCAAACCAAGGTTTAGAATGGTATCCATCATACCCGGCATAGAAGCACGAGCACCCGAACGTACGCTGACAAGCAGTGGGTTTTTAGTGTCACCAAACTTGCAATTCATCAAATTCTCGACATGCTTTACAGCTGCCATCACATCATCGTTGAGAAGCTGCATAATCTTCTCTTGACCTACCTCGTAGTACTCGTTGCAGACATCCGTAGTGATAGTGAATCCGGGAGGAACCGGTACACCAACGAGGTTCATCTCAGCGCAGTTTGCGCCTTTGCCGCCTAATTGCTCACGCATTTGAGCATTACCTTCTGCTTTACCATTTCCGAAGGTATAAACACGTTTTTTGTTGTCCATTTTGTTTGTATTATTTTGTGTAAATAGTTGTTTCACTTTATAAAAGTCCGCAAAGGTACTTTATTTTTTTGAAACGAACAAAAGAAATCAAGAAAAAAGGATTTTTTTGTCCAATCACTTGTTAGATTTGTGAATATTCATTACTTTTGCAGCGTAAAATGCGGAGAAGGCAGCCGATTATGCGATATCTCATATTTGACAATATGAATGAATGTACCGAACAGGCCGTGACGAATATGTTACCTCTTGTGAGTCCTCAACGCCAAGAGCAAGCGTTGAAATTTCGACATGTCTTTGGGCAGTTTGCTTGTCTTAAGTCTTTCGTTATGCTCTCCGAACTGATGCAGTGGACTGCGCAGGAAATTACTCAGGTTGAATTCATTTATAATGAACATGGCAAGCCTTTGCTCCCAAACGAGTGGAAAAACAGGATGGCAACCCCACACTTTAGCATTTCTCATTGTAAGCAAGCGATAGTTGTTGCTGTATGCGAATCGCCCATCGGTGTGGACGTGGAGAGCATTCGCAATGTTGATGCAGCACTGATAGAGCGTACAATGAACTCCCAAGAGCAAATGTATATCCATGCTTCTTGTAATCCGGCGGCAGCTTTTACGGAACTATGGACTCGCAAAGAATCATTTCTCAAGTACAAAGGCACAGGAATTGTTGATTCCTTACAAGATACGTTGATACACATTCCCGATAATGTAAAACAACAGATTTATAAAAAACCAAACTACATATTAACAATCACATCCTAAACTAAAAAACTACTATGGTACAAGAAAATTTTATAAATACAATAACCTCTTCGCTTGTAAACAATTGGTCCAAACCGGCATTTACTGATTATGGTACAGAACATACCATGACCTATGGCGATGTTGCCAATCAAATTGCCAAATTGCATCTAATAATGCGTGAAGTTGGCATTAAACCTACAGATCGCGTGGCACTGATGGGACGCAATAATTCCAACTGGGTGACCACTTATTTGGCTACAATTACTTATGGAGCCATCGTTGTGCCCATTTTGCAAGACTTCAATTCATACGATACTCTGCATATCATCAACCATTCGGGATCCAAACTACTATTTCTGACTGATTTGCTGTATGACAATCTGGATATTCATCAAATGTCCGAGGTGCGTGCTGTAATTTCGTTGACAGATTTTCATCCTATCGCCACCGTTCCCGCTGTAGAAACAGAAAATATATTGCCGGAAGCAATACTAAAACGTTTTGAAGCTCTCTATCCCAATGGCTTGCAGCCGGACGATATTCACTATATCCATCGCAGCAACGAAGAAGTAGGATCTATCAACTACACCAGTGGTACAACCGGGTTCTCCAAGGGGGTTCTCACTCCCTTGAATGCATTAGCAGGCAATGTCAAATTCTGCTCGGAAAATCACGTTGTTTATCCGGAATCACGTCAGTTGGTCCATTTACCCCTAGCTCACTCATTTGGCTGTGCCTTCGACTTTTTGACTTCTTTCTGCGTGGGCGCACACGCTTGGTACATGGGACGTATGCCATCTGCTCGTATTCTATTGCAGGCTTTTGCTGAGGTTAAGCCGACTTGTGTATTTACAGTTCCACTCATAATTGAAAAACTATACAAACAAATCATTTTGCCTCACAAAAACGATATATCTCCAACCAAAGCTCGTCAAATACTTATTGATTTATTTGGCGGGCAGTTGGATGAAGTTATCATCGGTGGAGCCCCTCTTAACGATGAAGTAGCACAATATCTAACAGATATAAAGTTCCCATATACAGTTGGTTACGGAATGACAGAATGTGCACCACTGATAGCTTATTGCAAGGCAAACGTGTATCGTCTTGGTTCGTGCGGCAAAGAACTACCGGGACTGATGAAGGTCAAAGTGGATCATCCAAACAAGGATGGTATTGGCGAACTGATTGTTTCCGGTGAACATATCATGTATGGCTACTACGAAGGTTCCAATGAGTCACTTAATCTCCGTACAACCGATGAATGGTTCAGAACCGGTGATTTGGGATACATAGATGAGGACGGATATATATATATTAAAGGTCGCTGCAAGACCATGATTTTGGGACCTAACGGACAAAATATCTATCCGGAAGAGATAGAAGCTAAACTAAACAATCTGCCTTATGTAGCTGAATCGTTAGTTTTGGAACAGGAAGGAAGACTTGTCGCCTTAGTTTATCCGGATTTGAAAGCAGCAGACGATGCCCACCTCAATCACGAGATGTTGGAACAAATGATGGAGCGAAACCGTAAGATAGTCAATGCACGTTTAGCACGCTACGAACAACTCCAACGAATATCTCTATTCCCGCGTGAGTTCGAGAAAACGCCTAAAAAGAACATTAAGCGTTTCCTCTACACATACGCATTGACTAAATAAATCTTCGTCAGATTATTAGATAAGGCTCAGTAATACAAATGCCCAATGAGCTACGATGCCGGCGCATAAACCTCCGATTGTATGTGCGCCGATAGCTTTTCCCGTTAAGCGTCTATACCCGAGCGAATCCAACATGGCCGTATGCGTGGATAGGTAACCTGACCAGCACATGCCAATAGCGGTAAAGACTGCTATCACATTGTTATCCACAAAACCACGAGCAATAAACTCAGGTAACAATCCCAATGCAGCACCTACGGCTCCCAATGCAGTAATTGGAAAAGATACCAACTCCGGAAATTGGAAACCAAACAACCAATCGAACAAGACATTGATTTTATCAGCCAAATAGGGTAGTACAGGCACGCCCTCATAGGCAACACCCATATACTGTCCGTCTTCACCCGAAGGTCCAAATGTCATCATCATGACTGCTGTGGAAATAACCAGCACGCCCGGAATGATGGCCAACCCCAGATCCACACCGGATTTACCACCATCGAGTATTGCATTCAACGCGCGTATAAATGTGGATTCTTTCTTATGGCACTCATCTTCATCTACCTCTACTTGTTTCTCATATGCCGGCAGATTGAGGTATTCAGGATGGGATTTAAGTGTGAAGCGTTGCATGAGCCGAGTAGAGACAATGCTGCCAACTACAGCACCTAGCAATCCTACCAAAGCACCTTTTCCGAAGCCTAAAGAGGTCATATAGACCACTACAATTAGTCCCATTCCAAAAGCCGTTCCAAAATTGGTTAACGAGATGAGTTGGTATTTCTTAAAATACTGTCCAAACTGTTTGTCCTTAGCCAACGCAATGATAGCCGGATTGTCACTAAGAAATGTTAACACAGCACCCAAGGCAGCCACTCCGGGCAAACCAAACAGCGGTTTCATCAAAGGACGAAGAATCTTTTCTAGCATTCTCACGACGCCAAACTCAACCAACAATTTTCCTAATGCGCCGGATAGTACCGTGATTCCCATGAGGAAAAACACCGTATCCAACAAGAGACGATACGAGGTTTGCATAATGGTGTTAAGCATGTTGCTCAATCCCATTCTGTTGCCGATGACGCCAAACACACAAAAGAATATTGTCAAAAAAATCAGCGGTTCGATCAGTCGTTTCAATTTATTTGTATTCATGGGGGTAATTAGATTCAAGGTTGTAATTATTTTAATATGGCGAAATCAATGACTTCGTGAATGTCCTTCACGTAGTGAAATTTCAATCCTTTCAGATATTTTTGTGGAATATCATCTACATCTTTTTGGTTGTCTTGACACAAAACCAAGTCTGTTATGCCGGCTCGTTTGGCTGCCAATAGTTTTTCCTTGACACCACCAATAGGAAGCACCTTACCACGTAGGGTCATTTCGCCTGTCATTGCTACGCGTTCACGCACTTTTTTTCCCGTGAATGCGCTAACCAATGCTGTCGTCATCGTAATGCCAGCACTGGGACCATCCTTAGGTATGGCTCCTTCTGGAACGTGCACATGGACAGAATGAGTGTCAATATCTTTGCGCTTAATACCAAAGTCCTCTGCGTGCGATTTGATATAACCTAATGCAATAGTTGCACTCTCTTTCATCACATCGCCTAAGTTACCGGTTAGGGTGAGGGTAGGGGTCTTAGCGGGAGACAAGGATGTCTCTATGAATAAAATCTCTCCGCCAACTTGTGTCCACGCCAATCCGGTCACTACTCCTATATATTTGTTGGTTTCGTATATATCGCGTGAGAAACGGGGTTTACCAAGATACGCAATCAAGTCTTCCTTGCTGACACTAATATTGTAGGTTTCTTCCAAAGCCATTTTAGTTACTACTTTTCTGCAAATAGTAGCTATTTGCCTTTCCAAAGAACGAACACCCGATTCGCGTGTATAATCCTCTATCACACGATCTAAGGTTTCTTTGGTCAGTTTGAGCTGAGATGACTTGATTCCGTGGTTACTGAGTTCCTTAGGTAATAAATGCCGTTTAGCAATCTCTACTTTTTCCTCTTGCAAATAACCTGACATCTCGATAAGTTCCATACGGTCGAGTAGGGGACGAGGAATAGTGTCAAGGGAATTGGCAGTAGCGATAAACAGCACTTTGCTCAAGTCATAATCTACATCCAAGAAGTTGTCATGGAAAGCCATATTTTGCTCAGGATCCAACACTTCCAATAGAGCAGATGTAGGGTCACCCTTGTAGTCGGAGCCTATTTTGTCTATCTCATCCAACACAAACACCGGATTATCGGTTTTCACTTTACGAAGACCGTCAATTATTCTACCGGGCATGGCACCAATGTATGTGCGGCGATGTCCACGTATTTCGGCTTCATCGTGCAACCCGCCCAAAGATACACGAGCATATTTACGGCCTAAAGCCTCTGCTACCGATTTACCCAAACTGGTTTTGCCGACTCCCGGAGGTCCATAGAGACATAGAATAGGGGACTTAAGGTCACCTTTTCGTTTGAGCACAGCCAGATATTCAATGATGCGCTCTTTCACTTTTTCCATCCCATAGTGCTCACGATCTAATATCTTTTGCGCGCTGCGAATATCAAAATTATCCTCTGAATACTCATTCCAAGGCAAGTCCAACATAACTTCCAAATAGTTCTGTTGCAACGAATAGTCAGGCGAGTGGGTAGGGGTACGCTCCAATTTCTTAAGTTCCTTAGCAAAGGTAGCTTTGACTGATTCACTCCATTTCTTGTGCGAAGCACGTTCTTTCATGTCCTGAACAACCTGTTCTCCAGACTCGCCACCCAATTCTTTCTGAATGGTTTCCAGTTGTCTATGCAGGTAGTACTCGCGCTGTTCTTTGTCAATATCTTCCCTCGTTTTGGACTGTATATCAGCCTTCATTTCCAGCATTTGCACCTCTTTATTCAGTATCTCCAGCAAGTGAAATGCACGGTCTGAAATGGATTCGTATTGCAATAGTTCCTGTTTATCAGCTATTTTGATACCAAAATTAACGCAAATATAATTGACCAAGGTAGGTGCATTGTCGATACTTTTTAGCGTCATACCGGCTTCAGGAGCCATGTTTTCTGCTTGACGAAGCACTTTGATAGCTTGGTCCTTGATATTGCTGACGAAAGCAAGAAATTGTTTGTCGTTGCGTTTGGGGAAAACTTCAGGTATGATGGTTATTTTGGCTTTCAGCACGTTTCTTACCATAGTGAACTCGTCCACCATGATGCGGTCAATGCCTTCCAAAATCACCATCAGACTACTATCCGGCAGTTCTATAACGCGCACTACACGAGCAGCTGTACCCAAGTGATATAGGTCATCTTCTTTAGGATCTTGTACATCTCTGTCAATCTGGCAGCATACAGCCAGCAGTTTCTCTTGTTCGTACGCATTTTTTACCAACCGCTGCGATTTGGGTCTTGCTACAGTCACCGGAAGCAAGACACCAGGGAATAAAACCATATTTCTCAATGGGAGAACCCCCAACACATCGCCATTTTTCAGTTTCATGGAGTGAGGGCCATCATTGCCATCCATTATTGGTATGAGCTGAGCATCTTCTGCCTCGCTATCAACATCTATTGTCAATCCGTAATTTTCGTCTAATGTCATTATGAATAATAAATAGGGAGATGATTTAATATACTATTTTACATAATCGGGATTAGGAGTGATTATGTTGCCGTTATTTATTTGATTATCATGCGCTTGAAAGACCTTATTTTTTTCGTATATCGAGCATTAGTTCATCTAATTGAATTGGATCAAGCACACCAGGAGCGCCAAGCATAACGTCGCGACCTTGATTGTTCTTTGGGAAAGCGATGCAATCGCGAATGCTATCCAGTCCGGCAAACAGACTGACGAAACGATCCAGACCATAAGCCAGACCTCCGTGAGGAGGCGCACCATATTTGAAGGCATTCATGAGGAAACCAAACTTGGTTTGAGCCTCTTCCTTAGTGAAGCCAAGTATTTCAAATATTTTTTCTTGCAATTGTGCATCGTGAATACGTATGGAACCGCCACCCACTTCTACGCCATTGATAACCATGTCATAAGCATTAGCACGGACGGATGCAGGATCTGTGTCAAGCAAAGGAATATCCTCCGGTTTAGGGCTGGTGAATGGATGGTGCATCGCCATGAGACGATTTTCCTCATCAGACCACTCATACATAGGAAAATCAATAACCCATAGGCAACTGAATTTTTTCGGATCACGTAATCCCAATTGTTTTCCCATCTCCAAACGCAATTCGGATAGTTGTTTACGGGTTTTCATTGCGTCATCACCGCTTAAAATGAGTATCAAATCACCGGATTCAGCCTTCATTTCGGCAGCAATTTGTTGAAGCACATCCTGACTATAGAATTTATCTACGCTGGACTTAACGTTTCCATTCTCCTCCACCCTTGCGTAAACCATGCCTTTGGCGCCTATTTGAGGACGTTTAACAAATTCTGTTAGTGCATCGAGTTGTTTACGGGTATAGGTAGCACAACCTTTGGCGCATATACCACCAATATAGGCAGCATTGGCAAAGACGCTGAAACGTTCCTCTTCGGCTTTATTGGCTTCTGCAGCGTGAAAAATATCGTGCAGTTCCACAAATGTCATGTCAAAACGAGTATCTGGTTTGTCTGAACCATAATATTTCATAGCATCAGCCCAAGTCATACGTGGCAATTTGGGCAAATCAATATTGAGAATGGTCTTAAATAGGTGTCGAGACATACCTTCGAACATATTAAGTATATCCTCTTGCTCTACGAACGACATCTCGCAATCGATTTGAGTAAACTCAGGTTGACGGTCAGCACGCAGATCCTCATCGCGGAAACACTTAACAATCTGGAAATAACGGTCAAAACCGCTTACCATGAGTAACTGTTTGAGGGTTTGTGGGCTCTGTGGCAAGGCATAGAATAGACCGGGGTTCATACGACTTGGTACCACAAAGTCGCGCGCGCCTTCCGGAGTTGAATTGACCAAAACGGGGGTTTCAACCTCCAAAAATCCCTGTTCATCCAAATAGCGACGAACTTCAAAAGCCATTTTATGACGCAGTTCCAGGTTTTTTCTAACGCATTGGCGACGCAGATCTAAATAGCGGTATTTCATTCTTAGGTCATCGCCACCATCGGTTTCATCTTCAATAGTGAAAGGAGGTGTAACGGCAGGATTGAGGATTGTGAGTTGTTTGACATCAATCTCAATTTCACCGGTAGGCAACTGAGGATTTTTTGCCTGACGCTCAATAACTTGTCCTACAACTTGTAGCACAAATTCACGTCCCAATCCGTTGGCTTTTTCAAAAGCCTCTGTACCTTGATTGAAAGCTAATTGAGTGATGCCATAACGATCGCGCAAATCAATAAATGTCATTCCACCCATTTTGCGGATACGTTGTACCCATCCGGCGAGGGTTACTATTTTGCCGGCATCGGCGAGTCTAAGCTCACCGCAAGTAACTGTTCTATACATTTTTTTAGTTATTTATATTCTACCCTACCCAAGTTGCACACTTGAGTCAATTTTTTTAATTAGATTTTTGAGCACATCCCCAGGACCATATTC
>JAGHSR010000112.1 GCA_018065765.1 Candidatus Colicola coprequi | reverse complement strand
AAAACAAATTCTTTCTTTATATTAACCAAATATTGGTACAACCGTACTATGCGAATAGCAAAACTATATGTCTTACTTAAAATTATATTTTCCCCATCCTCATTTCTCATTTCTCATTTCTCCATTCTCCATTCTCCATTCTCCATTCAATCAAGCTTCAGCACGGCAAGAAAGGCTTTTTGCGGTACTTCGACATTGCCGATTTGTTTCATACGTTTTTTGCCGCGTTTTTGTTTCTCCAGCAGTTTGCGTTTACGGCTCACATCGCCACCATAGCACTTAGCCAACACATCCTTACGCACCTGTTTGACCGTCTCGCGAGCAATGATTTTAGCACCAATCGCCGCCTGTATAGCTATATCAAATTGCTGACGCGGCAACAACTCCTTGAGTTTCTCACACATACGACGGCCAAAATCCAAGGCATTGTCTCGGTGCGTCAAAGTAGATAGAGCATCCACCTGTTCGCCATTCAGCAAAATATCCAATTTGACCAAATTGCTTGGACGGAACCCGTTCTGATGCCAATCGAAACTGGCATATCCCTTGCTGATGGATTTAAGTTTATCGTAAAAATCAATGACTATCTCCCCCAATGGCATATCAAACAACAACTCCATTCTATCACCGGAGATATACTCCTGTTTCACCAGTTCGCCGCGTTTGTCAAGGCACAATGTCATGATAGGACCTATGAAATTACTCGTCGTGATGATGCTCGCACGTATGTACGGTTCTTCTATATGGTCTATCTCTGTCAAGTCGGGCATGCCGGCAGGATTATGAACCTCCTTCAAGCTACCATCCTTGGTATAAACCTTGTAACTCACATTGGGCACCGTGGTGATGACGTCCATATCAAACTCACGGTCAAGACGCTCCTGCACGATCTCCATATGAAGTAGCCCCAAGAAGCCGCAACGGAATCCAAAACCCAAAGCCACGGAAGACTCAGGAACAAAAGTGAGAGAAGCATCATTGAGTTGCAATTTCTCCAAACTGGCGCGCAGGTCCTCGTAATCCTCCGCCTCTATGGGATACACACCGGCAAACACCATGGGTTTAGCCTCTTGGAAACCGTCGATGGCTTTCTCACAAGGACGTGCCACATGCGTGATAGTGTCACCTACCTTGACTTCTGTAGAAGCTTTGATTCCGGAAATGATATAACCCACGTTGCCTGCAGAAATGCTCTTTTCGGGCTGCATGTTCATCTTGAGCACACCTATTTCGTCAGCATCGTACTCCTTGCCCGTTTGCACAAAGCGCACGTGATCTTGAGTGTGCAACGTACCGTTGACCACCTTGAAATAAGCTATGATTCCGCGGAAGGGATTGAACACCGAGTCAAACACCAAACACTGAAGAGGGGCATTGGGATCCCCCTTGGGTGCAGGTACGCGCTCTACAATGGCATCAAGGATAGCTTCCACGCCATCGCCTGTCTTGGCGGAGCAGCGCAGAATATCCTCTCGCTCGCAACCCAATAGGTCTATTATCTCATCCTCCACCATATCCGGCATGGCTGAATCCATGTCACACTTGTTCATCACGGGAATGATTTCCAAGTCATTCTCCAGCGCCATGTACAGGTTGCTGATGGTTTGCGCCTGCACACCCTGCGAAGCATCCACCACCAATAAAGCACCCTCACAAGCAGCGATGCTGCGACTCACCTCATAAGAGAAATCCACGTGACCCGGAGTGTCTATCAGATTCAAAATATATTCTTCCGGCTTTTGACTTTCGACTTGCGACTTTCGACTCCAACGCATTTGTATTGCGTGACTCTTAATCGTGATGCCACGTTCTTTTTCCAGGTCCATGTCGTCCAGTACCTGGTTCTCCATATCCTTCTTGTCCACCGTGGCAGTCATCTCCAACATTCGGTCTGCCAGGGTGCTTTTGCCATGGTCAATATGGGCAATTATGCAAAAATTTCGTATATTTTTCATAAAATACCTACTACCGCATTATAGTTTAGGGCACAAAGGTACTAAATTATTTGCACGCTTGAAAAATAAATTGTAACTTTGCGCGTTTTTTCAGAATTGACCTATCGGAAAACTTTAATATAATCATTAATCCAATAAAAAACAACTCGTATCATGCAAAAACAAAATGTTGTAGTTCGTTTCTGCGGTGACTCAGGTGACGGTATGCAATTGACGGGAACGATGTTCTCCTCGTTGAGTGCCATTCTGGGTGAAGAGATATCGACACTACCCGATTTCCCCGCTGAGATTCGCGCCCCTCAAGGTACACTTGGCGGTGTGAGTGGTTTCCAAGTCAATTTAGGTTCAGGTGTTTACACACCGGGCGACAAGGCTGACGTCATTGTAGCCATGAACGCGGCTGCACTCAAAGTCTGCACTCTCGGCAGTAAGTTCAATCAAGCCGGTGCTCAGTATGAAGAAACAGGTTCGATGTACAAGAAGAACGCTGTTGTCATTATCGACACAGACGCTTTTACTGACAAAGATCTGGAGAAAGCTCTCTACAAAACCGACAACCCATTCACCGAACTGGGCATCCCCGAGAGTGTACAAATCGTTCCGGTAGCACTGACTACGCTCACCAAAGAAAGTTTGAAGGATAGCGGCATGGACAACAAGTCTATTCTCAAATCCCGCAATATGTTCGCTTTAGGTGTCGTTTGCTGGCTCTTCAACCGTCCTATCGACAAAGCCATCCACTTCTTAGAAGGCAAATTCGCTAAAAAACCCGCTCTCATTGCTCCTAATGTAAAAGTCCTGACCGATGGCTACAACTACGGCAACAACACAGCTCTCAACATCAACACCATCAACGTGGAGAAGGCTGAGGATTTGCAACACGGCACATACACCTCCATCGCCGGTAACAAAGCTACCGCTTGGGGACTTATCGCTGCTGCTCACAAATGCGGCAAGCGCCTGTTCTTAGGTTCCTATCCTATCACCCCTGCTACCGACATCATGCACGAACTCGCAGGCCGCAAGGATATGGGCGTTATGGTGGTTCAAGCAGAAGACGAAATCGCAGGTGTCTGCACCGCTATCGGTGCAAGCTTTGCCGGTGACCTTGCCTGCACCAGCACTTCCGGTCCCGGCCTGAGCCTTAAGAGCGAAGCTGTCGGACTGGCTGTTATGGCTGAGTTGCCTCTCGTTGTTATCGATGTTCAACGTGGCGGCCCATCAACAGGTCTGCCTACCAAAACCGAACAAACTGACCTATTGCAAGCTGTTTATGGACGCAATGGCGAATGCCCTGCTGTAGTTATCGCAGCTTCCACTTCTGCCAACTGCTTCCAGTATGCATACGAAGCTTGCAAGATTGCCCTCGAGAATATGACCCCCGTTATCCTTATGACGGATACCTATTTGGCCAACGGAACAGGTCTGTGGCGTCTGCCTAAACTGGCTGAACTGCCGGAAATCAAGCCTCAGAGTGTTCCTGCTGAACTCAAAGGCAAATACAGTGTATCCCTCCGTGACGAAAACAATGTCCGCTATTGGGCTACTCCGGGCATGGAAGGCTACGAGCACCGCAACATCGGTCTGGAGCGCGATAGCATTAAGGGTAGCATTTCCACCAACCCTGAGAACCACGAGAAAATGGTTAAGGCTCGTCAGGCTAAAGTTGATCAAGTTGTTAACCATATCCCCGAACTCAAAGTACAGGGCAATACTAACAGCGACACCCTGCTTATCGGTTGGGGTTCCACAGAAGGACACCTTCACGCAGCTGCTAATGAACTCGGTTGCGCTCTGGCACACTTCAACTACATCAATCCGCTACCTAAAAACACCGCTGAGGTGATCCGTAAGTACAAGAAGGTAGTTGTTTGCGAGCTCAATAACGGCCAATTCGCTACTCTACTCCGTTCTAAAGTCCCGGGCGTTGAGTTTAAGCAATATAATGAAATCATGGGTCAACCTTTCGCAGTTGAACGTATTGTAGAACATGTTAAAGCCTTATAATTATGGAAGCAGCTCAATTTAAATCCGATCAATATGTACGTTTTTGCCCCGGTTGTGGTGACCACGCTATCTGCGCAGCTCTCCAAAAGGCCATGGCTGAAATTGGTGTAGAGACCTATAACACCGTCGTTATTTCCGGTATCGGCTGCTCCAGTCGTATGCCTCACTATCTCAACACCTACGGTTTCAACACTATCCACGGACGTGGTGGTGCTATCGCTACAGGTGTCAAGACTTCACACCCCGAACTTACCGTATGGCAAATGTCCGGCGATGGCGACTGCTTGGCTATCGGTGGTAACCATTTCATCCACGAGATCCGCCGTAACGTAGATCTCAATATCTGTTTGTTCAACAACCGTATTTATGGTCTGACCAAGGGACAATACTCCCCTACTTCACCCAAAGGATTTGTCAGCAAATCTTCTCCTTTCGGAACAGTAGAGCGTCCCTTCATTCCTGCTGAACTCGTTATGGGTGCACGCGGAACGTTCTTCGCTCGTACTTTGGATGTGGATATGCCTAACACCGTTGATTGCATGGTTAAGGCTCAACAGCACAAAGGTGCTTCGGTTATCGAATGCCTTGTCAACTGCGTCATCTTCAACAACGGTACACACAACTGGATTGCAGACCGCGAAACACGTGCCGAGCGCAGTATCGTCCTCAAACATGGAGAAAAGATGATCTTCGGTGCTAACAAGGATAAAGGTCTCGCTCTCGACTATAGCGCAGGTATCATGCCTAAACTCATTGTCGTTCCTGCTGACGATCCACGTGTGTTGGTTCACGACGCTAAGATGGCTGATCCTACTCTCCATCGTATGCTGACTCTCATGGGA
>JAGHSR010000169.1 GCA_018065765.1 Candidatus Colicola coprequi | reverse complement strand
AATATTTTTTCATAACTTTGCAAACTAATTTGTTTTTTTATGCAAAATAACGCGTTTGAATTATCACTTTTGGAGCCGGAAGAGAAAGAAATGTTGTCTTACATTTGGAATATGATTCCTGCTGAAGACAGACAAGGAATGAGTGAAGATGATGTGCTCTTTGTACTCGACACAATGGATGATTATTTGGAAGAACATGGGCTTATTACCTATGATGAACAGACCGAAGAGGCCACCTATAGCGATGGCGAGGTGGACGAGACAGAGCAAATGGAGTACATCATGACAGCAGCCAAGGCCGCTCATCGCAGCCTCACCGGAGTGCAAGTGCAACTGATAATGGATGCTGAACTACAATATGGCATAGAACAAGGTTATTACGAGGATGAATAACAAACTCAAATGGACATATCGATTCACGGACACGTTCCTCTACCCGATTGCATATTATGTGGTGCGGTATAGGCGCACAGTTGTTCGCAAGAACCTTGTTAGTTCGTTTCCTGAGTTGTCACAGGATGAGATTGTTCATCTAGAGAAACAGTTCTATCATCATTTTAGCGATATAGTAGCTGAAGTATTATTTGCTTCTCATGCGTCGAAAAACGAATTGGCAGAGTGCATTGAATTTATAGGTCTAGACGATGTGGAGAAAAAGGCAGCTCTACACGGTGGAGTAATCTACATGTTAGGGCACTTGGGAAATTGGGAATTGACTGCTGATGTACAGCACCGTTACCTTAGTCCAAATCTTCAGCACTACAATGTCTATCGTAAACTGAATAACTATCGGTTTAATCAGTTTATGCAACAAATTCGCGAAAGAATGAGTGGCGAAGGAAGCAGTATAGAAAAACAGTCATTACTTCGCAAAATGATACAACTAAAGCACCTAAATCAGCCACATACCATTGGGCTTATAAGCGACCAAAAACCGCGACCGGAAGTAACACGTTTTTGGTGTGATTTTCTCCATCAAGACACCGGTTGGTTGGACGGTGGGGATGTACTGGCTCGGAAATTCGGCTATCCTGTTTTTTATGTCCACATGAGCCAACTAAAACGCGGACACTATGTCGCCCACCCGCAACTAATCACAGATGATCCAACAAATACACCTGACAACTACATAACCGAACAATTTGTCCAACGATTGGAATCCAATATTCGCGAAAATCCGTCCTTGTGGCTATGGTCGCACAACCGATGGAAATGGGGAAGAAGTGGAAAGGTTCAAGAAGCGGGCACGTTGAATAGTTGAAAAGATTGCATGAAAGTTAGTGTCATTATATTAAACTGGAATGGAGCGAAGATGTTGGAACAATATCTTCCCTCTGTGATTCGGCATAGTCAACAACCTGACATCGAAATCGTAATAGCCGATAATGGCAGTACGGATGATAGTTTGTCCGTGGCAAAACGTTTTGGATGCCGTGTGATAGAATTAGATAGGAACTACGGCTTTGCCGAGGGTTATAACTTGGCGATTGCCCAAACTGACGCAGAATATGTCATTTTACTCAATTCGGATGTAGAAGTTACATCCGGATGGATAGACCCATTGATAGCCTATATGGATGCCCATCCGGATGTAGCGGCTGTACAACCTAAGGTGCTTAGTTGGCTGCATAAATCACAATTTGAATATGCAGGCGCTGCCGGTGGATATATGGATAAATTGTGTTATCCCTATTGTCGCGGGCGCACATTGAGTTATGTGGAAAAAGACTACGGACAATACGACACCGTGACAGATGTATTTTGGGCAACCGGGGCCTGCTTGTGCACGCGTACGCGATTATATAAGGAGTTGGGAGGATTGGATAGTGATTTTTTCGCCCATATGGAAGAAATAGATCTTTGCTGGCGCATGAATAGTCGTGGATGGCGATTAGCATGCGTACCACAAAGTGTCATTTATCACCTCGGTGGAGGTTCACTCAATTACGAGAACCCCAAAAAAACATTTCTTAATTTCCGTAATTCGCTAATAATGATATACAAAAACCTGCCTGATGAGCATTTTTATAGAGTTATGATAGCACGATTTGTATTGGATATTGCTGCATCACTACATTATCTGCTGATTTTTAAGCCCGCCAACGCTTGGGCTGTGATTTGTGCATGGTCTGACTATCTAAAACGCAAGCAACAATTTGCTGCTAAACGCCGGACAAACCTGCAAGCAGCCATTGTTCCCTACCCAACTATTATCGCTCAGCGCTCCATCTTATTTGACTATTATTTCCGTGGAAAAAGACAATAAATAACAACTAAAAACTAATCAACGCCGAGCAACGCGAGCGATCGTTTGAGCGAAGCGAAATAAGAACGCCGAGCAACGCGAGCGATCGTTTGAGCGAAGCGAAATAAGAACTAATAACTAAAAACTAACCACTAAAAACCCACTTACGGCACAGTGGTGCCGCACAAACTAACCACACTCCTTTTTCACCGCATGGCTTACCCAAATGAGCTCGAAAGAGGTCATTTGGAGAGGAGGAGCAACGGAGCGCTTCGTCTTGCAGAGCAAGACCACTTAGCGGAGTTTGTGACGACGAAAGCGCCGAACACGAATGTACAACGTATTTCTTTACATTGCTATCGCTGCATCTGCTGTCTTTGTCATTCAACTCGTTATGACCCTCATTGGATTGGGTGGAGACGCAGACGTCGATGTGGCTGATTCGGATGGATTAGATGCCGATACTGTAGGCATTTTCACCTTCAAAAATTTGGTAAATTTCCTCCTCGGTTATGGTTGGGCAGGAATATGTTTCTACAACACTATTTCGTCTATGCTATGGCTGCAAATGGTTGCCGTGGGGATAGGTCTGCTATTTTTCTTGGTTTTTTGGTTACTTCTTAAGCAAATCCTTCGTTTGTCACAAGATAGTACTTTTCATCCTGAACAAGCCATCGGACTAGCTGCTGATGTGTATTTACATATTCCCGTAGATGGACGTGGCAAAGTGCTATTTTCATACCGTGGCAGTGTACACGAATTAGAAGCTATTTGCGAGGAAGATCTTCCTACAGGTGCTAAATGCAAAATCATTGGTAACAAAGGCGATGTACTTGTAGTAGAAAAAATCTAAAGCCTAAAAACTAAAGTCTAAAAACTAATCAACGCCGAGCAACGCGAGCGATCGTTTGAGCGAAGCGAAATAAAAACTAATAACTAATAACTAAAATCTTAAATCATTATGACTCCTTCCATTCTTATTGTCGTTGCTATCGTTGTAGCATTTGGTATCGTGGTAGCTCTTATCAAACGCTACAAACGTTGTCCATCGGACAAAATTTTAGTTGTCTATGGTAAAACCAATGGCACTTCTGCCAAATGTATTCATGGCGGTGGCGCATTCATTTGGCCGGTTATTCAGGACTACTCTTATCTTAGTCTGACTCCTATCTCCATCGAAGCCAACTTAACTAACGCGCTGAGTCGTCAGAACATTCGCGTAGATGTTCCATGCCGATTCACAGTGGGTATTTCCACCGAAGCTGACTCAATGAACAATGCTGCAGAACGTCTGCTGGGTTTAACGGCTCAACAGATTGAACAATTAGCTCAAGATATCTTGTTTGGTCAGTTGCGTTTGGTGATTGCCACCATGTCGATAGAGGAAATCAACTCAGACCGCGATAAATTCTTGGATAATATCTCCAAAAACGTTGAGATCGAACTGAAGAAAATAGGTCTTCGTCTCATTAATGTGAACGTAACCGATATCAAAGATGAGTCCGGCTATATTGAGGCTCTTGGTAAAGAAGCTGCTGCTAAGGCTATTAACGAAGCTAAAGTTAGCGTAGCTGAGCAAGATAAGATTGGTGAGATTGGTAAAGCAGAAGCCGTTCGTGATACACGTATCCGTACCTCTGAAGCAAACGCAATCGCCGTCAAAGGTGAGAACAATGCTAAGGTGGAAATTGCTAATTCCGATGCTGACCGTCGTCAGAAAGAGGCTGAAGCCAATCGATTGGCTGTTGCTGCCGAAAAAGTACAGGAAGCCATGGCATTGCAAGAGGCCTACGCTGCCGAGCAAAACGCTGAACAAGCCCGTGCTGAACGCGAACGCGCTACACAAAATGCCAACATTATCGTTCCTCAAGAAATCGAAAAGAACCGCCGCATCATCGAAGCTCAAGCTGAAGCCGAGAAAGTACGCGTGAATGCCAAAGGTGAAGCTGATGCTATCTTCGCTAAGATGGAAGCTGAAGCTAAGGGTCTGTATGAGATTCTTACCAAACAGGCTGCCGGTTATGAAAAAGTGGTTAACGCTGCCGGGGGAGATGCCGACAAAGCATACCAACTTCTGTTGCTTGAGAAACTACCGGAACTGGTTAAGACCCAAGTTGAAGCTGTCAAAGGCATCAAGATTGACAAGGTTACCGTATGGGATGGTGGCAAAACAGGCGATGGTAAAACATCTACAGCCAACTTCATCAGTGGCCTAATGGGGAGCGTACCTCCATTGAACGACCTGTTCAATCAAGCAGGAATGAACTTACCCCAATATTTAGGACAAACCAACGCAGATCAGAGCAATGAAAAGACTGACGTTACTGCTGAGTAGTTTCCTACTCGTACTATCCACAGTTTCAGCAGCCCGCTCCACTTGGAGTCGGGCTACTGAGAAAGCGGTACAGGAGGCTATTGACAAAGGAAGTGTACCGGGGGCTGTCGTATGCTATATAGAGAACAACAAAATCGTTTTTCTACAAGCATATGGCTATCGTGCACTTGTCCCTAACAAGGAAATAATGACCACCAATACCACCTTTGACCTGGCTTCGGTGAGCAAACCTACAGGTGCTGGAACAGCGGCTATGAATCTTATTCGCGAAGGCCGTCTGAATGTGAACGATCCTGTCAACAAGTACCTTCCATCGTTCGCTACCAATGCCACCATTGGACAACTGATGCGTCATATGTCAGGGCTACCTTCGTATATGTATGTTACGAGCCTTGATAGCATCTATCGTGCCCGCATCGCAAATGGTGAAACCACCCTATCCCGTCCGGATTTTCTTATTGACACCATTTGCCGTTGCGTGCGTCCGTCCCAACCCGGAGAGAAATACAGATATTCATGTTTAAATTTCATCACACTTCAACGTGTGGTAGAAACTATTACCGGTGAACCGCTCAATCGTATTCGTCCTTTCTATCGTCCTATTGATGTGGACATAAATAATATCGGCAACGGTGCACCTCGTGGATTGGCACTGATTGCACCCACAGAACAACAACCGGACGGCTCCGTGTTACGTGGCGATGTGCATGACCCATTGGCTCGCGTATTTATGTTGGGCGTTAGCGGAAACGCAGGTGTTTTTATGACAGCTGAACAATTGGCTGAATGGTGCATCTGGATGATGAATATCCCCAAAGAGGAACGTGAAAAAGGCCTGAATGCCGGACTTTGGATTGATGATGATGGCAGTCTCAATCATACAGGTTACACAGGAACATCCGTCCGTTTATATCCGGATGAACACAAGGCTCTCATCGTACTCACCAATCGCGTTCATCCTAAAGACGTATCAGGCGTAGGAGAACTGAGAAGCGCCTTGAGAAAGATTTTTTTCAATTAAGATATAATCTCTCCCTTGCCCTATGAGGGAAAGGGTTGGGGTTAGGGTCTTTTGCATTTTGCATCCTGCATTTTGCATTCCGCCCGTTCTTGGGCGGCTCCATCCTCCATTCTCCATTCTCCACTCTCCATTCTCCGCGCCTCTCTCCCCTTTGTCGCGCTTTGCTGCGCTGCAGCGCTCCTTGTCGCCCTTTTAGGGGCGATTACATTGGCACCTTACGCGGCTCCCAGTGCCGCATACTACACAACCCCCATCTTTTTAGA
>JAGHSR010000148.1 GCA_018065765.1 Candidatus Colicola coprequi | reverse complement strand
GCATAAAACGAAAGTGCATTTGCATTTTGCATTCTCCTCTACATTTAATTAAAAATCAATTAATTACGAACGAAAGTGCAAAATGCAATTGCACTTTCGTTACACAAAAGAGACCATTATGATTTTTTGGGGGATAGGCCCTATAGGAGGGATAGGGTAATTTCGGACGCCGCCTGCCGCTATACGGCATTCCCCCGAACTTACGTTCGCGTTCTCCTGCAAATGGGCAAAATTGTAGTAATTTCGGACGCTGCCTGCCGCTGCGCGGCATTCCCCCGAACTTACGTCCGCATTGACCTGCAAATGGGTAAGCTCCGGCATATTTTTTGCGCAGTGTCGAGGCAGTCGCCTCACACTTCCCTGCATAGACCTGCTGTCGCTCTTGTGCGAGCTCATAGCGCCACTGGGTCTGTGCAGGGAGGATGAAAAATCATCTTTTTCACCCTCTGCGCAAAAAAAATATGCCGGAGCTTGCCCATTTGATAAATTTGTAGTAACTTTGCAGACGTGTTCCATAAAAATGGTGGGTATAAGGTTGTGCCTGCAGAATGGAGGTAATCAAAGTGGAATCAAAGTGGAATCATAGTAGAATCAAGTAGTCAATACAAGATATGCCCGAACCAAGAAAAAAAATAGATCGTGTTGTGGAAGGAATATACAAGGATAGAGGAAGTAAGTTCCTCAGTTTTGCCGAACCCATAGCCGACGAAGAGACTGCCAAAACACGCATAGCCTGGTACAAAAAGAAGTACCACGATGCCCGACATGTGTGCTATGCGTATCGGTTGGGAGAAAATCTATTTCGCACGAAAGATGACGGCGAACCCCACGGTACAGCAGGTTTGCCTATTCTTCGCACCATTGATGCAAAAAACTTAGACAATATACTCGTGGTCGTGGTTCGGTACTTCGGTGGAACACTACTTGGTACAGGCGGTCTAATGGTGGCGTATCGGGAGGCGACGAAAGATGCCTTGGAGAAGTTGGAGGGTAATAGTCGTTAAATTTATCAAGAGTGCAGAGAATTCTTAGAAACATTAATTACCATTAATAGACCATCAATTGTTCATTAATTATAATAATAAGGAACATAAACAAAGGACGAAAGTAGAAAGTCGAGTGGAAAAGTGGAAAAACATACGAGCATGGCACACGGGAGGCGTGCTGGCAGTGACAGATTGGGTGACAGTACTACCCTATCTAAATTGGTTGAAGCGCAAGACATGTTCATCGCTTACGCTCGAATACATGGACGGACAACGTGCGCAAATTGAGAAAGACATACATCGTGGTGCTTTCTTCATGACCAATCATCGCGACATCGTTCTTGACTCGGCATGGCTGAGCATGTTGTTGCGTATGCGATACAACATTCGTCCCTATATAGGCATAGGCAACAACCTATTCGGTAAGTGGTGGATAGAGCCTTTTGTTCGTTTTAATCGTTCGTTTGTGGTCATTCGCAATGGGAATGCACGTGAAGTGCTGGAGAATGCCAAAACACTATCCGCCTATATACGGCATCTACGCCAAAGAGGTAAATCTATTTGGTTGGCTCAACGCGAAGGGCGTGCCAAAGACGGGAACGACCATACACAAGGAGCAGTGCTGAAAATGCTGACATTGGACAGTGAGAATTTTTTGGATGCCATCTATCAACTGAATATCTGTCCTGTATCGCTTAATTACGAATATGACCCATGCGATTATCTCAAAGCGCAAGAGATGCAACTGAAACGCGACAATCCGGCATGGAAAAAATCGAAACAGGACGATTTGCTATCCATGCAAACAGGCATCGAGGGTCAGAAAGGGAAAGTAGTATTTCGTATGACGAGCAGTATCAACCATTGGATAGATGCTCATCGAAGCGAATTGGAAGCCATGAGCCGAAACGAACAAATCAACGCCATAGCAGCAGAAATAGACCGACATATCTTTGCCGGTTACGAAAGGTATGCGCGAGGAGACCAGTTTGATAGATACATTGAAAGCCGTCTGCAACTGATAAAGATAGACGGCAAAGACGAGGGGTTCCTAAAAGAACGCCTATACGAGATGTATGATAATCCTATGAAAAATCAAGCGAGATTGGGAATTAACCATTAGTTCCCGTCTTGCACCAAATGACAGCTGCCCCCTCGAGTGTCCATGCCGGCATTGGGGACGAGGGTATGTAGTTGCAATGCCTAAAAAGAGCAGAACATGTGGTGTTATGTTCGCCTATAACGGCATAGATGAGACGCAGATGCAAGAAAGAGAACGCATAGTGCTCCAATTCACGGAGAGTTGTTTCCCCTACTCCTTTTCCCCGCATATCGGGGGCAATATACATACCTATCGCTGCTCGGCGGTTGCGCGGGTCAAAGTCAAACAAATCGACACAACCTGCGATAGCTCCATCTGCCAAAACGATGAGCCGCAGTTGTCCGTCGCGATAGATGTCGCCTGTGGATGAATTGATGTAATCGCGCAAGTCCTGTTGCGAAAGGGGATTGTGTGTGGAACTATCCGCCCACGAAGCGGCATCGTTCTCCCATTGGTAGAGGAATGGTAGGTCGGTTGGTTCTATTTTGCGAAGTTTAATCACCATAGAGGAGGCGGGTGAAGATATTGGATTTTTTCTTGGATTCGGGAACGATGCTCTGTGGCACGGAACTAAAATGTTTGCCCGAATGAATCATGTGATAGATAATACCCCAATCCGGCAAGCCGCCCAAGTTACGGTCGTCGATGAACAGATCCGCTGTGAGTTTGCGTGCACCTACCGCACCATCAGGCACATCTTCGGGATAATTGGAATTGACGGCATAGAAATCCAAACCACGTTCGTGGCAATAGTCAATCGCTTGTTGGAGCAACTCCCCCTCGCGGCAAGACCAAAGGATGAGCTGGTGATGATCCTCCTGCTGTAAACGTTTGAGAGAATCAATGGCAAAAGGAATAGGTTTACCAATAGCCGGATATTCATGCGTTACGATAGTTCCGTCAAAATCTACTGCGATAGTCATGGTGGTAGTCAATAGTTAAGCCCCCCGTCCCCTAAAGGGGGAGTGGTCTGTTGTCAGTAATTAATATTGTTCGTCTTGGGGATGAAGTTCAAAGTAGAGTTTTTTCTCAGTCGGTTTGGTGAAATACCAACCAATGGCAGAGATAGCAGCCACCCACAGCATGGACATATACGCTCCCATCAAATAAAAAGCAAAGATAGCGATGACCATACCGTGCCCTACCAGAAGGATGCGTTCAGTTGCCGATTTTTTGTAGTCTGTCAGTTGGATTGTCTCGTCCTCCACCTTCGCCAAACGTTTGCAATTGCGTTTATGCAACCATAGTCCGCAGGGGACACTAATCAACACATCGAAGATGATGATATACTGAATAATCTGCCCCGCTTGGCTCATGGGATCAACAGCCGAGACGATATCCTTCATCAAAAGGAGATACGACAAAGTAGCGGAAATAATGGTTAAGAACAATATTCCGTAGTAATAGAAATTGAGTTGTTTAATGATTTTGGATTCCATTGTATTCGGTTCTATTGAGTATTGATCGTCCGAGGGTGACCTCGTCGGTATATTCGAGTTCGTTGCCGACAGCCACGCCTCGTGCAATCTGGCTCACGCGCAGGGGCAGGTTGAGGGAGCTGAGTCGGCGGTAGATATAGAACGTCGTGGTATCTCCCTCCATCGTAGTAGGTAGTGCGAGGATAATCTCCTTAATATTCTCAGGCGCGACGCGCGCGATGAGTGAGTCGATTTCCAAGTCAGCAGGACCTACACCATCCATAGGCGATATAATGCCACCGAGTACGTGATAAACGCCATTGAACTGTCCGGTGTTTTCGATAGACATGACATCCTGAATGTTTTCCACAACACAAACGGTTTGATGGTCTCGGTTGTGACTTAGGCAAATCGGGCACATCTCTGTATCGCTGATTCCGTGGCACAGGCGGCAGTAGTGGACTTCGCTTTTTAGGCGAAGGATTGTGTTGGCAAAAGCCTCCACTTCTTCGTCTGAGCGTTTGAGCAGATTGAGCGCGTAACGCAGTGCAGTCTTGCGTCCCGTCCCCGGAAGGGATGAGAATGTATTGACTGCGTTGGTGAGCAATATGGATGAATATTCATTCACGCTGCAAAGGTAGTAGTATTTTTGCAACTATGCAAATAAAGTTACGAAAAAAGAAAAACCGGAGACCTACTAATGCAGTCTCCGGTTTGATTGAAAGAACAAGAACGTTATAGAGCTTGACCTTGCAAGTTGAATAGTTGGTTGTCCTTCATAATGACGAGCTGACCATTGACGAGGACTTTGCGGACGATATTGTCTTGCATCAGTTCCTGCAAATTGGTAGGAGTACCGGGAGCGGTGTAAGTGAATTTATCCCAGCCACCTTCCCATTTTTGCAATTCTGCAGTGCCCTTGTACAGACCCCATTGAGCTTGAATCTTTCCGGAAACTTTACCACCAGCTTTCCAAGTCTCAGGAACGTTGTACTCATAGAGTTCAACAACGGTCGTTCCAACATGAGTGAAAACTCCATTGGTATATTTTCCGGAAACGTAGAACGAATCAATCTTAGCCTCGGTGATGGTAACGATAACCGTTACATTCGTCTCGGTAGCAGGCAGTTCGGTAACCAATGCCTCAAGAGACTCGAATACAGGAATCAATGTGTAGGTCTTCTCTGCAACCTCGCTGCTCTTGCCATCCTTAATAGCAATAGCCTTAACGGTAGTGGTAGCCGTCAGAGTGAAAGCACTCTCATATTTGGTAGAAGCATCGGTGGGAGTTGTAGCATCAAGGGTGTAATAAATCACAGCACCTTCGTCAGCGGTTAAGGTAACTTCTACA
>JAGHSR010000154.1 GCA_018065765.1 Candidatus Colicola coprequi | reverse complement strand
GGTGAGTGAAATACCTTTTTTCTCGCTCAAGTTCCATAACCTGAGTTGGAAAGACAACTATCTGACCTACATATTCCTCGTCGGAGCGGTGGTTCTTTTAGCTTCTTGCGTAGTTGAAGCCATTCGTTACGGACAACTCGCCTTTGGTCTGTTTGCAGGAACAATGTGCATTGTGTGGTACATTGTTTTTAATCTCCTCTGTAATCTTGTTATCAAAAAGTAGTTTATGCTGGCATTCATTCTTCTCATTTTTAGCTACTATAGTCAATGCCATGGACTCAGCGACTCCACACTAATGGCTGCATTACGTGACACCATCTCCACCGGCGAACGGTTTCATTATGGCACTCACGGCTATAGTTTTCCTGAACATGAGTACTATACCGGAACATGGAACTATTTTCCTCTTACCGACATGCGCGAAGATGGTCAAGTTTGGGATATGTACTCTAACTCGGTGCGCTACTACCCCAATACGATAGGCGAATCTGCTTGCTCCATACAAATAGAGCATTGTCTGCCAAAATCCTGGTGGGGAGGAAAAGATACTACCACACTGACCAAACGAGCATGGCAAGACTTGTTCAACCTGAATCCATCCGATGCACGCGCCAACAACAACAAAAGCAATTTTCCCCCGGGACATGTAGTCAAAGGAGATAAATTTGACAATGGCGTGTTTCGGATGGACTCAAAGAGCAAATCCACATATGGATGGGTGTGCTTTGAACCATGCAAGGAGTATCGCGGCGATTTCGCGCGCACCTATTTCTATATGGTGACGGCGTATAGCAACCTACCTTGGGATAAGACATACAATGATTATGTCACAAGCACCCATTATCAAGTACTCACCCCTACACTGATTAACGTGTTGCTCGATTGGCATAGAGAAGATCCCGTTAGCGAAAAAGAGATTCATCGTGCATCAACTATATACTCCATTCAGCACAATCGCAATCCATTCATTGATTACCCTGAACTGGTAGAATATATTTGGGGAAACCAAAAAGGTAAGGCCGTTGATTTTAATTCGTTGACATGCACCATTGATACTACCTATATTGCTCAGCCGTATATTCGCCCCACAGAATCGGAATACGACACACTGATTAATCTCCCCGCTCTCACCGCTAAACTCATCAACGCTATTCCCGGAGGTTATGCAAGTGCTAAGATTCAGTCTAATGGTTCAGCATCTATCACCATGGGCGCCAGTTCTACAGACGGATGGATTAGTTTTTCCAATTTAAACACACAAGATAGTACTGTTTTAGTATTCCGTGCCAGTACCTATAATACTGCTTCTTCCAGTGAATTACAAGTTTATGTAGGCAACACCTTACTGCAAACCATCAGCGAAACCATAACCAATGACACACGCGATGAACACCGATATAGCATCGTCATTCCGGAAGGGACAGATTCGCTGACTATTCTATCAGTAGGCGGTGCAACATCCAAACGTGCTTGCATGCAAGAGTTGTATTTACTAAAAAAACGTACCAACACTCCAACCTCTATTGCGCGCACATGCGAAGATGCTGGCAGCACTCACTATTATGATATGCACGGACGTGTTCTTGCAAAAGAACCCGAGCATGGCATCTATATTCGCGTTACACCAACGGGTACAGTTAAGATGGTTCGGTAATGAAACACGCTAAACCATTCCTTATATTGTCTGCGCTACTACTGATTACCTTGGGTGTTGTGCTGATGATGTACGACAAAGCGCAGTTGCATTTGGCGATGAATGCTTATCATTCCCCTATGCTGGATTTGTTTTTTCGCCATTTTACTTGTGTGGGTGAATGGGTGCCTTATGTTATTGTAGTAGGACTATTGTTTTACAAGGCAGGTTGGGCAGTATTTCTCTTGGTAGATGTCTTGCTGAGTGGGTTATTTGTACAAATCGCCAAACATATATTCAATACCGACCGCCCATACATGTACTTCGCACAGAACATGCCGGATGTGCAATTGCCGTTAGTCGAAGGGGTGACACTAAGCAGATGGTTTAGTTTTCCATCAGGGCACACGGTCACTTTTTTTGTCTTATTTCTCACTTTGACTTTCGTTTTGACTGAGATGACCAAACCCACCTATGACGTAGCGGTGTCACCACGAAATGGTTCTACCATCCATAGTAGATTGGGCATGCTTATCATCAATCTCATTTGTTTCTTATTTGCAGTTTTAGGAGCCTATTCTCGCATATACCTCAGTCAGCACTTTGCAGAAGATATTTTTGGCGGAATGATTGTTGGCATTGTCACTACTTGTTTACTTTATATAGCAGTGCCAAGCCTGCAAAAGAAATCGTTTTGGGACTGGAGAGTCAAAAAAACGGGGGAAAAGTGATTTTTTTTGTTAAAAATTTTGTCAGTTCAGAAAAAAGCACTACCTTTGCACCCGCTTTCGAAAAGAGAAGTGTTCTTTTTAAGATTGTATCAACCTCACCCCGCCGAAACACAACTTGTTGTGATTCGGAGAGGAGGAAATGCGAGTCGCCTAATTTGCAAAGCAAATTCTTTTAGACGAGCCATTTCCGACGAGGGCGTTTAGCTCAGCTGGTTTAGAGCATCTGCCCTACAAGCAGAGGGTCGGCGGTTCGAATCCGTCAACGCCCACACAAGCAAAAC
>JAGHSR010000014.1 GCA_018065765.1 Candidatus Colicola coprequi | reverse complement strand
CGATACGTATCGGTGAACTACTGCGGCTCTCAACGCCCACGATAAGGGCATCGTTGGTCAGATAGCCCGAATGTTTGCGGTCAAAATCCCGAAATCCCTGCTGTAAGGCGCTGCGAATAGGTTCGGGCAGCCACCGATTCATACGCGAAGGAACGCCCCCAGGTGAGTAAGAGCAGGCAGGTAATGAGTTGCTCTCGCGTCCCTCTACAAAATCACGCAGACGTTGTGCCGGAGCTTGAGCGGCTTCGCCACCATGCTGCTTTGCCAACGACTCAAAGTGCTCCTGAAAAAGGAGAGAGGAAAGCGTGCCTCCATCCTCTCCTATAAGGGACGGAAGATAGGACGGATGTAGTTCGACAACGATGCCAGAATTGGCATAGGGGGAATTGCGATGGCTGGCACTCATGCCATTGACCACGCAGCCTGCTGCTTGACTGCCCGCCGGCACTATATGTCCTCCTGGGCACATGCAGAAAGAGTAAACACCGAGAGAATGAGGCGTCGGTAATGGAGAATGAAGAATGGGAACTTGGGTAACGAGGGAATAGGACGCATTACCAAGCAAAGAAATGAGTTGCTGTTTCTGCTCCGCTGATCGCCTCTCCAAATGATAGAACAAGTCGTTGATTAGTGATTGTGGATGTTCCACACGAACCCCCATAGCAAAGCCTTTTGACTCCATCGCTACTCCTTCGTCAGCCAACATACGATAGGTGTCGTGTGCTGAATGTCCAATAGCAAGCACCACAGCATCTGCTTGTTTAGCCAATGTCAATACGGAGTCGATACGCGTCTCAAAATGAATCTCACCGCCATGCGCGATGATGCACTCGCGCATATTCTGAATAATACGTGGCAAGCGGTCACTACCAATGTGCGCATGCGCCTCATAGAGAACCGTATCGGGAGCACCAAAGTAGTGAAAAAGCTCCATCACTCGCTGCATATCGCCGCGTTTCTTGGAGCGAGAAAACAGTTTGCCGTCGGAGAAAGTGCCTGCCCCACCCTCACCAAAGCAATAGTTGGACTCAGGGTTTAGTCCCTCGTTGCGATTGAGCACTGCTATATCCCGTTTGCGATTGCTCACCATCTTGCCACGCTCGTAAATAATGGGCTTGATACCCAATTCCAAAGCGGTCAAGGCGGCAAATAGTCCGGCAGGACCGCATCCCACGATGATTATTCGCTTGGGGCTATCACCCACAAAGCGAAACTTGGGTGCTTCGTACAGAGGAATCGGTGCGTCCTTGGGAATGGGGATTCCCTTGTCATCGATTAGCAGAGTCAGATTGACCTTGATATCCCGCTGACGTGCATCTACAGAGCGGCGCACCGTTCGGTACGCCGTTTGTAACTGATGCGCCTCAACGGGCGATAGTATGTATTGCTTGGTTGTCAATGGTAGGGACTATAAATTGATAATCAGATCTTAGATTTCAGATTTTCCATCAATTTGGTCTCCAATTCATCGGCTAAATCGGGGTTTTCAGCGAGTAGTTTCTTGACTGCGTCGCGTCCCTGAGCCAACTTGGTGTCGTTGTAACTATAGAACGAGCCGGACTTCTTCATGATACCTGCTTCGACTGCCAAATCGACGATTTCGCCCACCTTGCTGATACCCTCGTTGAACATCAGGTCAAACTCAGCTTTCTTGAATGGGGGTGCCACTTTGTTTTTGACAACCTTGACGCGAACACTGGAGCCAATGATATCTTCACCATTCTTGATAGCGCTCACCTTGCGAATATCCAGACGCACAGACGCGTAGAACTTGAGTGCATTACCTCCGGTAGTGGTTTCCGGATTGCCGAACATTACGCCAATTTTCTCACGCAATTGATTGATAAAGATGCAAGTCGTCTGGGTCTTGTTGATTGTAGCAGTCAGTTTACGCAATGCTTGTGACATAAGTCGAGCCTGCAAGCCCAGTTTGTTATCGCCCATGTCGCCCTCTATCTCTGCCTTAGGGGTCAGAGCTGCTACCGAGTCGACCACTACCAAATCTACTGCACTGGAACGAATGAGTTCGTCAGCAATCTCCAATGCCTGCTCACCGCAATCGGGTTGCGCAATGAGTAGGTTGTCGGTATCAACCCCTAATTTCTCCGCATAGAAACGGTCAAAAGCATGCTCAGCATCAATGATGGCAGCTATACCACCCTGCTTCTGAACCTCTGCCATTGCGTGGATAGCCAACGTAGTCTTACCGCTGGACTCCGGTCCATATATCTCTATCACGCGCCCGCGCGGGTAGCCTCCGACACCAAGCGCCATATTCAAACCCACACTGCCGGTAGAGATAACGGGGACTTCCTCCACTTTATCGTCACCCAGACGCATGATGGCACCTTTGCCGTAATCTTTGTCAATCTTATCCATTGCCAACTGAAGTGCTTTCAGTTTCTCAGCGGATGGAGCTTTTCTAAGTTCTGCCATAGTAATTATTTGTTTTTGGTTTTTATAAAAATCGAGGTATCGAAGTATCGAAGTATCGAATTGTCGAATATCACGGCAAAGGTACGGCTTTTTTTCGAAATATACAAGTAGAAAAACAAAAAAATTTGTTCATTCGCAAAAAATGCGCTACCTTTGTCAACGCATTATGATAAGTTATCTATCCTTGGGAAGTAATATAGGAGATCGTCATCGGTATGTGGATGAGGCATGTCGGATGATAGAATCACGTGTTGGGCGTATTGTTCGTCGATCGAGTGACTTCTATTCGCAGGCATGGGGATATGAGTCGGAGCATGAGTATCTGAATATTTGTCTATGTGTGGAGACGTCTCTCAGCCCTGAGCAACTGCTATATGCTACGCAGCAGATAGAGCGGGAGCTGGGTCGCACCGTCAAGGGCGTGTACCAAGATCGCACTATTGACATCGACATACTGCTCTATTTCGACGCATTAGGGGAGCAGTTGATATGCCATACAAACGAACTTACGCTCCCACATCCGAGGATGCAAGAGCGCGAGTTTGTGATGGTTCCCCTAAAGGAAATTGTTAGATAATGCTGAATGCAAAATGCTGAATGCGTGATGCACGATGCAAGACTATTGCAATTACTTTATCATATTCAAGAACTCGTCTTCGCTCAGGATGCTCACGCCTAGCGATTCAGCTTTTTTACGTTTCTCCGGTCCCATGTTGTCGCCTGCCAAGATAAACGATGTTTTCTTGCTGACCGACCCCACGTTCTTGCCTCCGTTGCGTTCGATAATTTCTTTATACTCCTCGCGCGAGTGGTGTACAAAAACACCACTTATTACAATACTCTGCCCGCTCAGCAAGGTAGATTGTGTTTCCATTGTGTCGCCGGATGCCTCCATTATCAAGCCTGCCGCTTTCAAACGGGTCAGCAGTTCCAAGTTGGGCATCTGAGCAAAATAGTTGATGATATTATCGGCTATCTGCTCACCCACGTCCTCGATACTCATCAGTTGCTCCTTAGTAGCCCATTGCAAGTCATCTATGGAAGCAAATCGGCGTGCTATTTTTTTGGCAGTCGTTTCACCCACCATACGGATACCCAACGCAAATAGCACACGTTCCCAAGGCACATGTTTACTATTTTCCAGTCCGTCCAAGATGTTCTGTGCAGACTTCTGACCAAAGCCTTCCAATCCGGCTATATCTTCTATCTTTAGGTCGTACAAGTCGGCTATATTGTGCACCAATTGTTTCTCGTATAAGAGATCAATAGTTTCTGCCCCCAGTCCATCGATATTCATGGCCTTGCGCGCCACAAAATGCTCCAATTTGCCTTTTTGTTGAGGCGGGCAACCAGCCTCGTTGGGGCAGCGCCAGGCTGCTTCACCCTCCACACGAACCAGTTTGGCACCACATTCCGGACAACATTCGATGAAGTGATATGCCTCTGTCTGCGTCTTGGATGCGGCAAAAACACCGCTTATTTTAGGTATAATTTCTCCCCCCTTCTCTACCCACACCTCATCACCCTCGTGGATATTGAGGCTACGCACAAAATCTTCGTTGTGCAGTGTGGCTCGTTGTACCATGGTACCGGATAGTTGTACCGGAGCAAGATTGGCCACCGGCGTCACTACTCCTGTGCGTCCCACTTGGTAGGTGATAGCATGCAAACGAGTATGTTGTTTCTCTGCGGGGAACTTATAGGCAATAGCCCAACGAGGTGTTTTGGCGGTAAAGCCTAATTGTTGTTGCTGCGCCAGATTGTTCACTTTGAGCACGATACCATCGGTAGCCACAGGCAGGTTTTTGCGCTCCGTATCCCAATAGTGGATGTAGTCCATCACCTCCTGCAGCGAGTGACAAACTCTAACGGCATCGCTGATAGGGAATCCCCACTCGCGAGCCACTATCAATCGGTCGTAATGAGTCTGTTTAGGCAGGTTTTCGCCCAACATATAGTATAGATAGCAGGTCAAGCCACGACGTGCCACCTCCTCGGCATCCAGCAGTTTGAGTGTTCCACTGGCGGCATTGCGAGGATTGGCAAACAGAGGTTCCTCTTCTGCCTCGCGTTCCGCATTCAGCCGTTCAAAATTAGCCCATGGCAACAGCACTTCTCCACGAAGTTCAAAGTGCTGAGGAGCACCCTGCACGGTGTGAGGGATATTGGGAATAGTCAGTATATTGGGTAGTACGTTGTCACCTTTTTGTCCGTCTCCGCGTGTGACAGCCTTGGTGAGATGTCCTTCTTCGTACCATAGCGAGATACTTAGTCCATCGTACTTGAGTTCGCACACTATCTCGGCATCTTGAGGCAATTTAGTCAGCCAATCTTGTATTTCCTGTTCGCTGTAGGTATTGGCGAGGCTAAGCATGGGATAGCGATGTGTCACCTGCTCAAATTTCTCTATTTTGCCCGACTTAGTGTTCAGGTCGCTCCCCACATGTTGCGTTGGAGAATTCGGATCTGCCATCTCAGGATGAGCCGCTTCGAGGTCTTGCAGGCGGCGCATCTTGACATCAAAATCGCGGTCAGACAGTGTAGGTTGTGACAACACATAGTACCGATAATTGGCTTCCTCCAATTCTTTACGCAAAGCGATTATCTCATCGCGTTCCTGTCGTTCTATGTCATCAAACAAGTCTATCATCGTAGAATACGGAATTTCTGATTGACCACTTTGCCTTGGGCATACAAATGCACAATGTATATTCCTTGTGGCAGAGCGAAGGTAGAGAATATTTCGCTGTCAGAGCGAATGGGTTCGTCCATTATCAGCGTTCCCTGTATGTCATACACCCGCAACTGTCCGCCATTGGCATTTTTCACTTCTATTTGGTTGTTCGATACAATGGCTGCATCCTCGTTGACTATATAGGGTTGCAGCGAGACGACTGTTCGGTTAAGATTCAGTCCCACCAATATCGGGTCATGGTCGCTGCATCGGTACATAGTCACATCGTTGGACTTGTCATACGTATAGTCATCCAGTTCATCGGAATTGATATGATACCCCACCATACCTGTCACTTGGGGCAGCATGGTTGAGTTGCACAGTGCATGGTCTAAGTAACCCACTTCGCCGCGATAGGAATAACTATAACTGGAGTCGGCATGGAAGTGTCGATGCAGATCTATCATCCCGCCTCGTGTCAAGGTGGTGATAGGATCCTCCATGGCATAGGCATTCAAATCACCCATAATGAGCAAATCTGAGTCGTTATAATAGGCACGATTGCTCTCGTAGCTACTGAGTACCGACTGTGCCTCGCGTACACGCGTGCCGTTGAAGGCGCCCTGACCATCGCCCTTGTCCACATCATCACCGGTAGCAGAACCGCCTCCAGACTTGGCTTTGAAATGGTTGATGGAGAAGATAAAGCACTCGTTGTTGCTCAGTTGTTTGAAGGCTTGCAGGTATTTGCGGCGACTGACACCGGTATTGTTGTAGCGGTATTTGCCCATCGGCTGAACCACATCCGAGCAATACACATATCCTGACTTGGTATAGCTGCCGCTTACGCTGCTTCCATCGTCTATGTAAGTGAACTTTCTACCGGTGTTTTTGGTTAAGTCATTTGCTATTTCCTCCATAGCCCCTTGTCCCTGCTGCACCTCCACCAATCCGTAGAGGTCGGCATTTATCGCAGCCAATGCCTTGGATATTTTTTGGCGTTGGCGAGCATGATCCGAAGCATTGTCCGGACCGTATCCTGTTCCAAAATCCTCTACCAAATAATACTCAAGGTTCATGCCGCACACCAGCAAAGTATGCGTTCCACGCATATCTATTTGGCTCATATCGGGTCCCTTATCCAAATCACTACGTTTATTACCCACCCAGTTACAATCCACCAGACTCACGCTACTTGTGGAGGATACTTTCACAATCAGGTTGCATAGTCGTTCACCGGTACGATGGTATCCGCTCACGCCGGTCAGTCGTACACTTCCGTTCTTGTTCAAACTAAGCAGCGAGTTGTATTCGGAGGACAAAGGAAATTCTTGATTGGTAGGAGAATAGAGACGGCGAGGAGAGATGTAGTAACTGCCGTTGTAATTATTGCACAGATACCACGGAGCAGCAAACTCAACCGTCTGTCCCACATACCGGCTCAAGTCACCGGCAACCCACGTGGCGGGGTCTGATATGGTCACGAGAACGGCACCCTGTTCTTCTGCCCGGATGGTAGCAACCGCCACACACATACACGCACACAAGCATAGTATCCTCATCGTATTTTTCATGCTGCAAAAGTACAAAAATTCTGTGGACGGCACAAATTTTTCTTACAATATTTGCATAATCGGTGAGAAAGTCGTAACTTTGCGCTCAAAATGGAGTGATATGAATATTCGCGAGAAAATATTTGGGTATATCTTGCGCAGGCAGCCTAAACGCCAGGTCCATTTCCCGCGTTGGGAGAATGTGCGCACAATAGTCATACTTTTTGAGAGCGACCTTATTGAGAAAAACCCGACTGTTCGCCGTCTTGCAGAACGTTTATCTACTGAGGAAGCAGACAAGAATGTCACCTTGTTGGGATATGTTGACAAGAAAGATATCCTTTCCCCCAATCTTCCTCAAAGTCGTATTTTAGGGCGCAAGGATTTTACTATTTTTGGAGTGCCAAAGGCTAACATACGAGAGGAACTGATGCGGCATCCTTACGACCTGTTGATTGATCTCACGCAAAAAGATTGCCTTCCGCTAAGGTATATGGCCACCTATCTCAATGCCGATTTCAAAACAGGACGTCACATACGCGAGGGCATTCACGACTTCATGTTGGATACGCCGGCACAGGAGAGCCAGGAGTTTCTTTTCGGACAAATCATCTATTATCTCAAACTTATCAAAAGCAATGACTAATCTTTATGGTCTGGGCACCGCCCTTATCACACCTTTTTTAGACAATGGTGAAGTTGATTTCCCGGCTTTGGAGCGACTATTGCACAAGCAGATTGCCGGTGGAGTGGATTATATTGTAGTGTTGGGCACTACAGGCGAAGCGGCAACTATGACGAACGAGGAGAGAACAGCCGTCAGAGAGTTTATTATCCGTTTCATCGAAGCACATCCTTCACCTGTCACCCTGCGTCCACTCCCTCTTGTTTTGGGTGTGGGAGGCAATTGTACGGCACAGGTCATCAAGCAACTGAATGAACTAAACGATACGCTCATCCGGCACTTTGCTGCCATTCTGAGCGTTTGTCCCTACTACAACAAACCTTCACAAGAAGGTCTTTATCAACATTTCTCTGCCATTGCACAAGCCAGTCCCGTACCCGTACTCCTATATAATGTGCCCGGGCGCACGGGCGTGAACCTGTTGCCGGAAACCGTTATGCGTCTCTACAATGCCCAACCGGACAAAATATGTGGCATCAAAGAAGCCTCCGGCAATGTAGAGCAAATCAAACGCCTCATTACTCTTGCCGCGTCTGCATCCAACGACTTTTTGGTCATATCCGGTGATGACGGTATAGCTGCCGAACTCATGCAGGCAGGTGCAGCCGGTTTGATTAGTGTGGCTTCTAATGCTTTCCCCGAGAATTTCCGCCGTATTGTTCACGAGAAAGACTCCGATATGCAGGCTCGCTATGCCGAGATGGTTCGCCTGCTCTTTGCCGAAGGCAATCCTTCAGGCATCAAGACTACCCTTGCTCACATGGGTCTTATCAGCAATTGTCTGCGTTTGCCATTGGTACCTAACTCAGACATGATTCAAAAGAAAATTTGTACAGAACTTAATTCACTCTCAAAAATATGAAACTGTTTATTCTACTCTCTACCATTTTAACTCTCAGCAATGGTGATTACAATTTAGATACCATCGCACATATGCAGGTTGGTCCTGGTACATACTACACAGCTGTACGTCTCACACAAGCCAACGGAAAAAACGACTATCCCGTCAACGCTTTTATCACACAGGTGGATACACGAAACCCTTACATTCAATTTGAATCTGTTCTTGCCAAAGATACCATTATTGGCACCGAATGTCCCAGTGCCATGGCAAAACGCCATTCAAAAGCCGGCCATTTGCTGTTCGCAGGAACGAATGCCGACTTCTTCACAACCAAATCTACCTTAATTACCGAAGGTACCAATTGTTTGTTGTACGGTCGTCCATCCGGTGGAGTAATCATCGACCACGAAATAGCGTCTTTACAATCCAATAAACGTCAGTCATTTGTAATAGATGACAACAAACGTCCATACATAGGTGCATTCACGCGGGCAATGAAAGCCACCGTAAATGGAGAAGATCTGACCATTTACAATGTCAATTACACTCGTTCCAAAGACAAACTGACTTTGTTCAATCATTTTAATGGTTCCACAACAACAGCGTGCACGGCTGGAACAGAGGTATTGCTCGCACTGAAAGAAAATGAGCAATGGGGGATTAATAAGGAGGTACGACTTGTAGTAGAAAAAGTAGTTCAAAACAACGGACGAATGGCTATTCCTAAGGACAAGGTCGTTTTGTCGGGTAACGGAAGTATGGCCACCAAATTAGATGCACTCCATATTGGCGATGAAGTTGTCATTTCATTGGGATTGACTGTCAGCGGCAAACAATTTGACATTGCACATGCTGTCGGAGGTCCCGATGCAAGCGTATATGGACAGATGCTTCGAGATGGAAAAGTAGTAACCGATTCCACTTGGGCTAGTCGTGAGCCACGTACCGGTATCGGTTATAGCATCACTCGCGATACCATCATTTTCTGCGTTTTGGACGGGCGTACACAAGGAACAACCGGTGTCACCACCGACAACGAAGCACGCGTAATGAAATTCTTCGGAGCATACGATGCCATGAACTTAGATGGAGGAGGCTCATCTTGTATGTACATTGCACCACTCGGAGGACAAGTCAACACACCCAGCGATGGCACCGAACGGGCATGTGGAGATGGTTTCTTTGCCGTATGCACAGCGCCTGAAGACGCAACCATCACACGATTGGTGCCTCATGACAACACTTTGGTATTACCTAAATATGGTTATACCCGTCCTCTCTTCTACGGCTACAATCAATACGACATGCTTCTCCATACCGATGTTGAAAACGTGCAGATGACCTGCGATTCCACGGTAGGCTATTTCATGGAAGACGGTAAAACTTTCATAGCCATAGGAGATGGTGACATCATAGCCAATTACCAAGGCGTTACTACCACCATTCACATCCACATAGACAACAACGCACAGGTCGCATTCCGTTTGGATAGTGTTTGGGTAGATAGAGTAAGTAATTACGAAATTGAGATTGGAGGACTGGTTGGCAAGAGAGAGATTGGGGTCCTGCCATCTGCCTTAACTTGGGATGCAGATGACAACAGCATCGCTTCCGTCAATGCCGCCGGACAACTAAACGGAACAAAGAACGGATCCACCATTTTGATTGGAACTATCGGTGACTTTAGCGATAGTATAAAAGTAAATGTCGAGATTGCCAATAATGAATATATGCCAACTGGCTATACTACAGACACTACTGTTTCATACTCAAATACCCGAGGAGCTTCTCTAACCATAGAACCTAACCAACGTTTATATGGTTGTCCTGATTCTTTATTGATAACATTTCAAACATCAGCCCCTATTCAATCTATGGCATTAACCATTGAAACGGCTGAAGGAGAAAGCATCACATCGGGACAAATCGCCGATGTCGTTCCAACAGATATTGACTACATCTATCGCATCGATCTCGCACGCATTGTTGGAAATCACCAAGCCATCTACCCGTTAACACTCAGCAAGATTCGATTCACTCTGAAAGATGCCAAGAAGAGCACGCCATACACTTTCGCCATTCCGACCATCCAGTGCCATTATCGTGATTGGATAAACGAGACAGGTATTGAAGAAACTTTAGCTCCAGCTAAAAATGAGAAGTTTGTGCAGAATGGACGTCTTCTTATTCGCAAACAAGGCATGATTTACGATGTACTTGGCAGTCCTATTCAATAGAAATAATCAGTAAAACTTGATACAGGAATAGAATAGTCGCCGACTCTAAAGATCTGCGACTGTTTTTTTTGACAGACTCTCTCTATTCCAAAAATCAATTGTTCCACGTAGCAGAGGATTAGCCGACGTTTAGCGGACCTTAGACTGACGTTAAGCCGTGGAACATTTTCCCAAAGGCCACGGGAAGCAAGGAAAAATCTTGTTATATTCCCATATAATTCCAAGACAAATGCTGTATCGCAGAGTGTAGCAGAGTTGCAACAACTTTTTTTGTATATTCAGTCAGAAAGCAGTATCTTTGCATGTTCTAATACTCAATCACTATGGATATCCGCGAGAAAATATTTGAATATATCTTGCGCAGGCAGCCTAAACGTCAGGTCCATTTCCCGCGTTGGGAGAATGTGCGTACGGTGGTTCTGCTGTTTGAGAGTGACCTTATAGAGAAAAACCCTGTCATTCATCGTTTGGCAGATCGTTTGACCAAAGGAGAGACGGACAAGAATGTCATCCTTTTGGGGTATGCAGATAAAAAGGAAGTCCTCTCTGCTAATCTGCCTCAAAGTCGCATTTTAGGTCGCAAAGATTTCACCATCTTTGGTACCCCCAAAGCTGCCATCCGCGAGGAGTTGATGCGACACCCCTACGACTTGCTCATTGACCTTACACAAGGAGATAGTCTGCCCTTGCGATATATGGCGATGTATCTGAAAGCTGATTTCAAGGCTGGACGTCATGCGCAAGAAGGCATACACAACTTTATGTTAGATACACCGGCACAGGAGAGTCAGGAGTTCCTGTTCGAGCAAATTATTTATTACCTTAAACTCATCAAAAGCAATGACTAATCTCTATGGCATGGGCACCGCCCTCATCACTCCTTTTCTTAGCAATGGCAATGTAGATTTTCCCGCACTGGAGCGACTGCTCATCAAGCAGATAACTGCCGGAGTGGACTATTTTGTGGTACTGGGCACGACAGCCGAAGCGGCTACCATGACCGATGAAGAAAAGACATCTGTAAGAGACTATATCGTCCGTTTTGTAGAGAGTCATCCGTCACCTACCACCCATCAACCCATTCCTATGGTTCTTGGGTTAGGTGGCAACTGTACAGCGCAAGTCGTTCGACAAATTAATTTCCTTCGCGACACACTCACGCAGCACTTTGCAGCCATTCTAAGTGTGTGCCCCTACTACAACAAACCCTCACAAGAAGGGTTGTTTCAACACTTCTCTGCTATTGCTCAAGCGAGTCCGATTCCCGTCTTGCTTTACAATATACCGGGTCGCACAGGTATCAATATGCTCCCAGAAACGGTTATGCGCATCTATAATGCCCATCCTGACAAGATCTGCGGCATCAAGGAGGCGTCCGGCAATGTAGAACAGATTAAGCGTCTGATCAATCTCTCCTCTATCACCCATCACCAATCACAAACAACCCATCTTTTGGTCATTTCCGGTGACGACGGCATAGCCGCTGAACTGATGCAAGCCGGGGCAGCCGGACTCATTAGTGCCTCGGCAAACGCATTCCCAGAGGCTTTTCGTCAGATCGTTCACACAAAGGACGCAAGCCTGCAGGCTCAATATGCCGAGATGGTTCGTTTGCTCTTTATCGAGGGCAACCCGGCCGGAGTTAAGACTATTCTGGCAGATATGGGAGTGATTGGCAACTACCTTCGCCTGCCATTGGTTCCTAATTCTCCGGCTATCCAAGCACAGCTTCACACTGAAACCATCCGTCTGCAATCCTGCAAAAAAGACTAAAGTTACTTAGCGTAGTTGATGGCGCGGGTTTCGCGGATGACGGTAATCTTAACCTGCCCCGGATAAGTCATTTCATCTTGAATGCGCTTAGCGAGGTCGAAGCTGAGAAGTTCGGTGTCCTTATCAGAAATCTTATCAGCACCTACGATAACACGCAGTTCGCGGCCTGCTTGCAAAGCATAGGTTTTGATGACGCCCGGATAGGACATAGCCATATTTTCAAGGTCATTCAAACGCTTAACATATGTTTCTACTATCTCACGACGAGCTCCGGGACGAGCTCCGGAGATAGCATCACAAGCCTGCACAATAGGAGCAATGAGGGTCTCCATCTCCATCTCATCGTGGTGAGCACCCACTGCGTTACAGATATCCGGTTTTTCTCCATATTTTTCGCATAGTTTCATACCTAACTCTGCGTGTGGCAGATCTGTATCTTCCTCAGCCACTTTACCTATATCGTGCAACAAACCGGCACGGCGGGCTTTCTTAGGATTGAGTCCCAAATCGGCAGCCATAGCAGCACAGAGATTAGCCGTTTCACGAGCATGTTGGAGCAGGTTCTGACCATAACTGGAGCGGTATTTCATCTTACCGATGAGACGGATGAGTTCAGGGTGCAAACCGTGTACACCCATATCAATGGTAGTACGTTTACCGGTCTCAATAATCTCATCTTCCACCTGCTTGGTAACTTTAGCCACCACTTCCTCGATACGTGCCGGGTGGATACGTCCATCTTGAACAAGTTGGTGAAGTGACAGACGTGCAATCTCACGACGCACAGGATCGTAAGCGGACAAGGTGATAGCCTCCGGAGTATCATCTACCACGATTTCCACGCCGGTAGCGGCTTCCAAAGCACGGATATTACGACCTTCTCGACCGATGATACGTCCTTTGACTTCGTCGTTGTCAATATGGAAGACGCTGACAGCATTTTCAACTGTAGTGTCGGAAGCTATGCGTTGAATGGTTTGGATTATGATTTTCTTAGCCTCTTTATTGGCTGTCAGGCGTGCATCGTCCATGATCTCGTTGATATAAGACATGGCGTTGGTTTTTGCCTCATCCTTGAGGGCTTCCACGAGTTGTTTTTTAGCCTCCTCTGCAGACATACCTGAGAGTGCTTCGAGTTGCTGCTGGGCTTGGTGATGGAGTTTGTCGATTTCTTGCGACTTATAGTCCAAAGCCTTCTGCTGCTGCTCCATCTGTTGTGTACGCTGTTGCAGTTCGTTTTGTGCGCGCTGCAGTTCACCTTGGCGTTGATTGAGCTGCTGCTCACGCTGCTGGAGTTGCTGGTCACGCTGTTGCTTACGTTGATTATCCTGACGGACTTGTTCATCGTGCTCAAGTTTGAGGGCGATAAACTTCTCCTTGGCTTCAACGATTTTGTTTTTCTTGATAACTTCGGCTTCTTCCTCAGCTTTCTTGATAATGCTGGCACTGGAATATCGGAAGAAGAGGAAACATATAACGGCACCGAGTATGAGGGCACCAACGGTAATAAGAATGGTTACTGACATAATTTTAAATTTATGATTGCTGATTTATGGTATGTTCTAGAAATTAGTTTTTATGTGTTTACATTGATCGGATCTTTGTTTCGGTCGCTTTTGGAACAATTCTTGTATCTTGCTTCGTCAGAGCAAACATCGCCAAGGAATGACCACGGTCATTAAGGGCTCAGTTGCTCTTCCTCTCCCCACCACGCAAGCGTGTCGGGGAC
>JAGHSR010000100.1 GCA_018065765.1 Candidatus Colicola coprequi | reverse complement strand
TATCCTCGACATATTCAACGAGTGGAAAGAAAACGGCTTTTCTCAGCATCCTGTTCGTAATATAGAACAATTAAATCGTAAAAACCAAGCAAAACTATTTGAAGACCTGTTCTGTCATAGTACCGATTTATAACACGGCACCCTTTTTGGCTCAGTGTTTATCGTCCTTGGCAAGGCAAAGTTATTCTGCTCTGCAAATCTTGCTTATCAACGACGGTTCAACCGATGAATCCAAAGAAATTGCGGAGGCATTTTGCAAAGCGGATAAACGTTTTTGCCTAATTAACCAGTCTAATCAAGGTTTATCTGCTGCACGCAATACAGGGTTACAACATGCCTGTGGTGAATACGTTCTATTCACCGACTCGGATGACTTTTTAGACACCTACACCATTGAGCGTCTTATAGATGCTATCGGGGATGCGGATGTGGTACAATACGGATACAAACGAGTATTAGACGATGGACGTGTTGTCAAAACGGACATTCCCTCTTGTCCTTACCAACTGACTTCAGCATGTCTTCGTCTGTATAAACGAATGTTGTTCGATACGTATGCCTTAACCTTTACACCGGGCATGATTTACGAGGATATTATTTTCTCCCTGAATCTATGGGCACACCACCCCACTATCCACATACTTCCTTTCACCGGCTATAATTACCGCATCAACGTACATTCCATTACCGCCCATCATTCGAGAAAGAATATCCGCACCTTATATCGCGCCATTCGTGAGACCCAAGCCCCTTTGTGGCTCAAAATATATACACGTCTTCGCCTATTAATCCATTTTTTGAAATCATGAATACCATTTTAGCACTTCTTCATCAGGAAGTTATCCCTGCCATCGGTTGTACAGAACCCATCGCTGTAGCGCTGTGTGTCGCTCGCGCTAAAGAAAAGCTGGGGGCAGAGCCCACTCAAATCATTGTTGAACTTAGCAAGAATATCTACAAGAACGCCATGGCTGTTGGCATACCCAATACGGGGATGACAGGACTACAAATAGCCATCGCCTTAGGCGCTACCATCGGCAAAAGCGAATATATGCTTGAAGTATTGCGTGACACCAACGAGGCGGCCGTGACTTATGCCAAAAAGTATATGGAACACACGGATATTCAGATTGTGGTCAAAATGGATGCACCCGATGTGCTATACATTCACACCACCGTCTCAACCAACAACCGGCATGCTCAAGCCACTATTCAAGGAGATCATACCCACTTCGTAGAACAAGGTGAGGAGCAATCGCCCGAAGATAAAAAAGAGAATGCCGAACCCGCTCTCACTATGCGCCGTGTATGGGATTACGCAATGAATGTCGATGTCAACCATATGCAGTTCCTCCTGGAAGGTGCCAAAATGAATATGGCTGCTGCGGAAAAATCGTTCATGGGTAATTATGGGCACGGATTAGGGCGCATGTTGCACAAGAGCAACACAGCAGACATCTTCAGCAAGATTCTTGCCTACACATCCGGTGCTTGCGATGCGCGTATGTCTGGAGCCATGATACCTGTCATGTCCAACTCGGGCAGCGGAAATCAAGGTATCAGTTGTTCCGTTCCGGTATATGTGTATGCACTGGAAAACAATATCGACGAAGAGAAAACACTCCGGGCTCTCACACTCAGCAACCTAACCGTCATCTATATCAAGCAGTCACTTGGACGCTTGTCTGCTCTCTGCGGATGTGTTGTCGCTGCCACCGGGTCTGCCGTTGGACTGACCTACCTCATGGGAGGCCGGTTCCAAGAAATCACCTACGCAATCAAGAATATGATTGCCAATATCAGCGGCATGATCTGCGATGGAGCCAAACCGGGTTGCGCGCTCAAAGTCACCAGCGGCGTCTCTACCGCCGTGTTGAGTGCTCATCTGGCTATGCAACATAGCTACGCCGATGCTTCCGAAGGAATTGTCGAGGAAGATATTGACCGAACCATCCACAATCTCACACGCATCGGACACGATGGCATGACACAAACCGATGATGTCATTCTGGATATTATGACACACAAATGCTAACCACTACCACCCCTATCGGGACTTTCGGGACTACGGGGACTATCAACTATCACACTATGGATTTTTTTAAACTAATCAAACGATTCATTCCTCCCTACAAGGGACTGGTAGCGCTGAACCTCTTTTTCAACCTGCTGGCCACGTTGCTCTCGCTATGCTCATTTGCCACTATCATACCCGTACTGCAAATGCTGTTTGGCATCAGCGAAGAGTCTGTACGGTATGTGGAAATCGTTTCCTCCATGTCGCTCGATGAAACACTCAATGCCCTCAAGGGAAACTTGTACTACCTGCTCAACGACTGCATCGTACAGTATGGCGCCGGATGGGTGCTGTTCTTCTTGGGCTTGTTTCTTGTGGTGATGACATCACTCAAGTGCGCTACCACTTTCTTGGCTTCGTATTTCATGGTACCCATTCGTACCGGCGTCTTGCGCGATGTACGACAACAGTTGTACAACAAAGTGGTTGACCTTCCTATCGGCTATTTCACCGAAAAACACAAAGGAGACATCATGTCACGTATGACCAACGATGTGCAAGAGATTGAAAATAGTATCATGGCTTCCTTGGATATGCTGTTTAAGGACCCTATCATGATTCTTATCTATATCGTCACACTATTTTTCAATTCGTGGAAACTCACTCTGTTTGTGCTGATCCTCCTTCCTTTGGCAGGAGGCTTGATTGGTCGCATCGGACGTAGCCTCAAACGCACATCCACACGCGGGCAAGAGCAGAATGCAGATATCCTAACCCAAATCGAAGAAACACTAAGCGGCTTACGGGTGGTGAAAGCGTTTAATGCAGAGAACAAACTGCGCGAGCGATTCGAACGTCTCAACAACTCCACCCGTGCCACCTTCAATCGCATTCACCGCCGGTATATGCTGGCACACCCCGTCTCCGAGTTTCTGGGAACTACCCTCATTGCTGTGCTTCTGTGGTATGGTGGAGGACTTATCCTAAGCGAACATAGCACCATCGATGCCGCTACGTTTATTTACTACCTCGTCATTTTCTACTCCATCATCAATCCGGCTAAGGACTTGAGCAAAGCTACTTATAGTGTTCGTCGAGGAACAGCTTCGCTTGACCGAGTGGATAAGATTCTCAATACTCAATCCACTATCGTGGACCAAACCAACCCCATCTGCCTAAATGCTTTCAACAATGCCATTCATTTTGAGCATATCCATTTTGCATACCAAACGAATCGACCCGTTATCCAAGATGTCGATTTGACAATTCGCAAAGGACAAACTGTAGCCTTAGTAGGACAGTCCGGCAGTGGCAAAACCACCATGGCAGACTTGCTTCCGCGCTTCTATGATGTCACACAGGGACGTATCACCATCGATGGCATCGACATCCGCGATGTGCGCACACACGACCTGCGCGCACTCATGGGGAACGTCAATCAAGAAGCTATCCTGTTCAACGATACGTTCTACAACAATATCACCTTTGGTGTGGATACCACCCAACCGGCTCCCGGAGGGGGAACATGGCAACAGGCAGTTGAAGCAGCAGCACGCATTGCCAATGCACACGAATTCATTATGGCAACTCCGAACGGATACGAAACTTCTGTCGGCGACCGCGGGGGAAACCTGTCCGGAGGACAACGACAACGCATATCCATTGCTCGGGCTATCCTCAAGAACCCACCTATTCTCATCTTGGATGAAGCCACTTCTGCCCTGGATACCGAGTCCGAAAAACTCGTTCAGGAAGCGCTTGAACATCTTATGAAAGACCGTACTACGCTCGTAGTCGCACACCGACTAAGTACCGTCCGCAATGCCGACCTTATCTGCGTGCTGCACGAAGGACAAATAGTGGAACAAGGAAAACACAACGAACTCATGGCTCTCAATGGCTACTACCGCCGTCTCATTGAGATGCAAAACTCCAAGTAAAATATCACCAATCACAAATTCCCTCTTTCAATTCCAATTTAATCCTTAAACTGAGGGTGTGTCGTAAAGAATCGGCGCACCCTCTTTGTCTAACGTTATAGGTTAGAGATACTATCACCGCTACATCTTTCCGCTATTTCCCCTATCTTTAACATAAGATGAACATAACATAAACATAACATTGTGCAACCTTGGTGGTGATTCACTTGTGTACAGCCTCCATTTACACTATTTTGATGCGGTTACCCTATTTTTTTCTTAAAATGTTTGCGTGTATCAAAAAATGTTGGTACTTTTGCACCCAAATTCCACGCTGAAGGGATTATGTCTCGCTGAACAGGGTGGAACTGACATAATAAAAAGGCGTTTATTGACGCTTGTTTTGGAACTTCTGAATCTAGCAAATTTTTGACTTCCCCAAACAAGATGGCATTAAATGTCCTATGGGTATGTTTATAGTACTATCGCGTCTCGCGTTGGTAAGAACATATACCAGCGTGGACGTTTTTGTTTATTTTTAGGAAGAAGGTTTTGCTAGAACCAAGAAGTTTAAGGATAAGCGTGAATAATGTTCACGCTTTTTTGTTATTGTCACTCGTGTGCTCATGCACGCCCACGCTTGCATATACGCGTTTTGTATATTTTAAGGAGTAAGCCGAAAATCCGACAAAGAGTAGGCAAAAAAACAAATCGTATTATGAAAAAAACTTTTTTATTCGCACTCGTGGTATGTGCGGTAGTGATGTCCTCCTGTAAATTGGCCATTGTGCCTAAAGCAGTAAACTCTGTTAATTCTGTCAAAATTGATGGAATGAAATTAAATCTTGATAGAAAAGACTATCAAGTGCTTAAAACGATTTCTGCCGAAGCTTCTATTTGTTATCATCAATATGGTAAAAGAAGATATACCATAAGTGATCGCAATGGCG
>JAGHSR010000114.1 GCA_018065765.1 Candidatus Colicola coprequi | reverse complement strand
ATGTTAGATTTAGTACTTTTACAGGCAGCAGAAAATCCACAACAGGGTGGTGGATGGAATTTTTGGATTATGATGATTCTAATCTTCGTGGTCCTCTATTTCTTTATGATCCGTCCTCAGACAAAAAAACAAAAAGAATTACAAAAACAACGCGATGCCATGAAAAAGGGTGATAAAGTGATCACCGCTGGGGGCATCTATGGCGAAATCAAGGAAGTTCAGGATAATGCTTTCATCATCACAATTGCCAAAGATATTACCATTAAAGTGGATAAAGGCAGTGTGTATGCTAGTGCTGATGACGCTCAGGCTCAACAAGCACAAAAAACAGAAACGAAATAACCTGATTATGGGATATACAACCTTAGGACTACAATCACTATGGGGAATACACTTCGTGAAGTCTTAATCTATTTGGGTTTTGTATTGTTTGCAGGGGTTCTTTGGTGGAGTCTAAGTCGTGAACATCACGATCAATTGCTTGTGACAGAACACCTCAAAACCGAGATGAAATCCAAAAATGAGAATGGGGATGAGAATAGAATAACCGAAAAGGTGCTGAATGTAGCCATTGAAGTGCCATCGATGGGCGAAAAAATGCAGGTGCGTCTTTTCCCGTCACAAGTTAAGGTTATCGTTCGTGTGAGTGAAGATGACTACGCTGATGTATCAGCTGAGCATGTGCGTGCATGGGTTAGTTTGGGTTCATCGTTGGAACGAAGTGATAATGATCTGCTGAAGGTCAAAGTCAAAATCAAAGATAAACGTATCCTAAGTTGTAGCAAGGTGGAACCGAGTGAGGTAGAGTATTTGTTGGAAGAAACGAAATAGTGCCTTTTATCTACGTGCCACAATTATAAATAATGACAGGGTTATGAAAAAAATCCAAATGGTTGATCTCGCCTCGCAATATCAGCGCATCAAGGCAGAGATAGATCAAGGAATACAGGAGGTAATTGATTCTGCCCAGTTTGTTAAGGGACATAAGGTAGTGGAGTTTCAGGAGCATCTGCAATCATACACAGGAGCTAAACACGTCATCGCTGTGGGCAATGGTACAGATGCTTTGCAGATTGCCTTGATGGCATTAGGGCTCAAACGTGGTGATGAGGTCATTACCCCTACGTTCACTTTTATTGCTACTGCAGAGGTGGTTGCTCTGTTGGGCTTAACCCCTGTAGTGGTGGATGTGGATTGGGGTACCATGAATATTAGTTTGGATAGTATTCGCCGTGCCATTACACCGCGCACAAAAGCTATCGTCCCTGTTCATCTGTTTGGACAGTGTGCCCCCATGGCAGAGATATTGAGTATTGCGCGTGAGCATAATTTGTATGTAGTAGAAGATGCTTGTCAGGCCATTGGAGCTCGTTATACATTCCCAGACGGAACTGTCAAACAGGCCGGAACGATGGGTGATGTGGGTTGCACAAGTTTCTTCCCATCTAAGAACTTAGGTTGCTATGGCGATGGTGGAGCTATGTTTACCGACAACGATGCTTTGGCAGAACGCATGCGTGCCATAGCTAATCATGGTATGGTGGTTCGTTATCACCATGATATAGTGGGAGTGAATTCTCGTTTAGATACTATTCAGGCTGCAGTGCTGGATGCCAAACTTCCTCATTTGGATGAGTATATTGTTGCTCGCCAAAAGGCTGCTGCACACTATGACGAGGCTTTCAAAGATTGTACAAATATCCTTATTCCAAGTCGTGATACTGCTTCAACGCACGTTTATCACCAATATACACTTCGTGTGGTAGGTGCCAATCGTGATGAACTGAAAGCTAAACTTGCGGAAAAGAATATACCTGCGATGGTATATTATCCGATACCTTTGCATATGCAAAAAGCGTATCAGGATTCACGATACAAAGAGGGAGATTTTCCTGTGGCAGAGAAATTGGCAACTTGTGTTCTATCCCTGCCGATGCATACCGAATTGGATGAGGAACAATTATCATACATTACCGATACTGTCAAAGGATTGATTTAAACTTATGTTAACCACATCTCTCTCTCAAGAAATAGGACTCAACCAAAAGTTGTCACCTGCTCAAATCCAGATTGTCAAAATGCTGGAGGTTCCTGCGTGTGAGATGATGCAACGCGTGAACGAAGAATTGCAGGAAAATCCTGCCTTAGAGGAGGGACACGGCAATCAAGACACACCTGATATAACGAACGATGGTGGTAATGGGGGAGGTGAGGACGAGGAGTTTGTGAATGAATTGCAGAACGAAGACTTCAACTACGACAATTATATTGAGGACGATGAGACACCTGATTATCGCACTCGCGCCAATAACTACTCCGATGATGACAAAACTGTAGATATTCCCTTTACTGCAGGTATCAGTTTTATGGAGTTTCTCAAGCGTCAAGTTTATCTGACTAAGATGAACAAAGCACAGCGCCATATAGCTAAGTTTGTGTTAGGATTCATCGATGACGATGGCTATCTACGTTGCTCTATTGAGGAGTTGGTTGACAATTTGGCGTTTCAGGAGAGCCTAATAGTGACCGAACAGGAGATGACTGATATCGTGCACGAAATACAGCAGTTTGAACCTTCGGGTGTAGGTGCTAAGGACCTGAAGGAGTGTTTGATGATACAACTTAGCCAAAAACCTCAAACGGATAGTGTACATCTAGCTCAACGTGTGATACAGCGCTGTTTCAAGGAGTTTTCGCACCATCGTTATCAAAAGGTAACAGAGATTTTGGGTGTTAGCAATGAGGCATTGCAAGGGGCAGTGGACGAGATAATTCGACTGAACCCTAAGCCCGGAAGCGCATGGGTGGGAACTATTTATGAGCGTCACCAGACATCTGTTATTCCGGATTTCATCATTGAGAACGTCGATGGAGTTTTGCATATGCAACTCAACGATGACGATATACCCGAGTTACACGTGAGTCGTGACTATCGTGATATGATTCAAGACCTATCCTCCGGTGCTAAACCTACTGCTGAACAAAAGAAAGCCTTGCAGTTTGCTAAGGCTAAAGTGGATGCGGCGGTATGGTTTATAGATGCTATTCGCCAGCGTAATCAGACCCTGACACGCACCATGCAGGCCATCATGCATCGTCAGCAAGCGTATTTGATGGAAGGCGATAAGTCGCTACTTAAACCTATGATTTTGCAGGATATAGCCGATGATACACAGTACGATGTGAGTACCATTTCGCGTATCACCAACAATAAATATGTTCAAACCGAGTTTGGCATATTTCCTTTGCGAAGTTTCTTTTCCGAAGGTATGATTAATATGGATGGCGAGGAGATCAGTACACACGAAATCAAACAGGCACTGAGTGAAATGATTGATTCGGAAGATAAGGCGCAGCCATATACTGATATAGAATTATCTAAATTGCTCCTCGATAAAGGATATAGGGTAGCAAGACGCACGGTGGCTAAATATAGAGATCAATTGGGGCAACCTATAGCTCAACTGCGCAAACAGATGAAACATCATGACAACACAAATATCTGAAAAAATAGCTAAGGTTCTTAGTGCGATTATGTATCCGCTACTCATTCCGACATACGGAATGATATTGTTCTATATCGGTTTTACATTGCAAATGTTCCCTTTACCGACTCACTATTGGATGGTACTGATTTTTGGAACGTTGTTTTTTACAGGACTACTTCCTTTGTCGCTTATTTTGATAATGATTAAGCGTGGACACATCAAGGATATCTATATCACCGAACCTAACGAGCGCACCATGCCGTATGTATATACCTCTATGGGATTTGCCTTTTGGACCTATTTCTTATATGCCGTCTGTCAGGCACCCACATTCATCGTGTTGGTGGCGTTGGGAGCTACAGTAGCCATTGGTTTAGTCGCTCTCATCAATCTCAAATGGAAAGTATCTGCTCACTTAACCGCTTTGGGCGGACTTTTGGGAGGTGTGTGTAGTTTCTGCTTGTATTGCAGTACGTTGCCACAATGGTTGATTATCCTTTTGTTGGTTATCAACTTTGTTGCTATGTGTGCACGCTTGAAACTGAATGCCCATACCCCCTTGCAACTGGTGGCAGGTTTCCTGCTAGGGCTATTGTGTACGTTTATTCCCGATTGGATTTTGTATCATGTGTAAAATCAAGTCATTGATAGTATTTTTGTTCTTTTTTGTCGCGTGCGCGAGCGCTCATACGCTTACTCCCAACGCGCGAGTCAGCCTTCTCACATGTGCACCGGGGGAGGAATTATATGCCCGTTACGGACATACAGCAATCCGTATTGCAGACGACTCTCTTGGAATTGACTGGGTGTTCAATTATGGTATATTTGATTTTGATACGGAGGCTTTCTATTGGAAGTTTGTTCGTGGAGAAACCTATTATCAGTTGGGTGTCTGCCCTACGAATCAATTCATGGCTGAGTACAACTATTTCCATCGTCCCGTTTCAGAACAAGTACTTCGACTGACATGGCAGCAGAAGGAGGACTTGTTTGTACTACTACTGCATAACTCCCTTCCTGAAAACCGTGTTTATCTATACAATTTTGTTTTCGATAATTGTGCGACTCGCCCCTATGAACTCATCAAGCGTGTTTTGGGCGATACGATTTGTTCTTCCTATACAGGGTTGACAGGGCAAACTTTCCGTTCTGCCATTCATCACTACACCCGTCCATGGTCGTGGGGAGATTTAGGTATCAATCTTATCTTTGGGTGTCGTGCTGATGCCCCAATGACCACCGAACAAACTATGTTCCTACCCGAACAATTGATGCTTTTCATGGAGCAGGCAGTATGCCCGGACGGAACGCCATTGATAGAGGAATCATCAATCCAACCTTTTGTGATAAAATCCACACCATGGTATGCCACTTGTTGGGCCGGTGTCTTGTTGCTGGTGATGGTGTTGACTGCTATCAATCTTTATGATGCATGCCGTGACAAGCGTTCCCGATGGCTAGATTGGGTGATGATAGGTGTGGTGATTATCTTGCTAATATTGGTTATTTTCCTAAGGTTCTTCTCTATTCACCCCTTAGTGGGATTTGGTTGGCGATTGTTGATTTTGCCGGTTATTTATGTGGGAACGAGGCTTATTTATTGGATGCGAAAATGATGAAAAAACTACTGTTTAATACGCTCTTTTTCTTTCTCTTTCCACTTGCAGTTTGGGCTACACCTCGACTGACAGTTGTTGTTTTGGTGGATGGACTGAATACCACTGGACTGAACGAGATGCGTCAGTATTGGCCCGAAGGCGGATTGCGCACTTTGGCTGAAGAGGCCTATCAAACCACTCTGCGTTTTCCGCATCTGGTCTATGGAGGTGACGAAACTACTGCTTCGCTGATGACAGGTGTTGCACCATCTGAACACGGAGTGAGCATGAATCACTGTTTTGTCCGTCAGGATCGCAAGGTCCATTCCTTGTTAGAAGACTCTCATGAGAAAGGTATAGGTACTTACCTCCATTTTTCTCCGCGTGCCTTGTTAGCACCTACCATCACTGATAATTGGCGTATGCGCATCGGACGCGATGCTAAGATTTATGCTGTGGGTATTCATCCCGAGACTACTATACTATTGGCAGGACACGCAGCTGATGCCTGTTGCTGGTTGGGAGGAGTTAATCCGTATGATGCTTTGCATTGGGTTTCCACCTCGTTTTATCGTGCCGGACTCCCTGCCGAAGCTGATGAGATGAACGTGAATGGCAGAGTAGCGGAAATATCTCAGCGCGAATGGAAGCCGCGTATGGATATTTCAATGTACAATCACCCGACAGACAAAGAGAAACGCTCAAGCTTTTCTTATCGCTCGCAAGATGTACTGCTCACGTCTCCCGCTGCCAATGCACTCGTAGTGGAGTTAGCTCTCAGTATTCAGAAACACCAACATCTGGGAGAGGACCTCACACCGGACTTGCTGATGTTGGAGATGACTACGCGTACTCCCAAAGCCACTTCCGACCAAATTTTGTCGGCTGAACAGGAAGATATGTATCTAAGTCTCAATCAGGAGATAGGTTTTCTGATGGAACAGCTGACTCGACGTGTGGGCGCAGAGCATTTTGAATTGGTAGTAATGGGCAAACCTGCTTTAGGCATTAGCCACGAAACGATGGCTCTGGCAGGAATGCCGGTGCAGCAGTTCAGCGTGGATCGGGCTGCGGCGCTCACAGCGACCTATCTAATGGCTATTTACGGGCACGAACGCTGGGTGGATGGCGGTTATGGGCAGAGCATTTTCCTCAATCGTACGCTAATAGAGCAAAAACGTCTTTCCATAGAGACGATGCAACGTCAGGTGGCTAATTTTCTGATGGAGTTTGAGGGAGTTAAATGTGCTTATCCGGCGTCGGAGATACATGCCAACCCACAGTTACACAACTCGCTCAACAAACGTTCGTTAGGCGATGTGGCATTTAGCTTGCAATCCGGCTGGCAACTCGTTTACGAGGAACAAACACCTATTGACCATGTCATCGATTTGGATCCCGAAATTCCATTGCTCTACTGGTCGCGTAGTCGTATGGCTTTCCCAGAGGGAGAGATGACCATCCGACAGATAAACAAACTTATTCAATAAATCGCTTATAATCTATAAAATAACGTAACAATATGCTTTTCTACGAAATCAAAGTGAATTATGAACGCCAAACAGGTGAGAACAACCCCGGAGGTGTCAAAGAAACCTATTTGGTTCAAGGCTTTACACCCACCGATGTAGAGCAACGCCTAATGGAGGAGATCAAACCCTATATCATGGGTGATGTGGAAGTTCCCAGTTGCAAAAAAGTGCAGTTTTACGACATTGTCAATTCGGATGAAGGCGATGTGTGGTACAAGGCACGTGTGGAAATGATTACGGTGGAAGATAGTGGCAAGGAAACACGTAAAAAAGTGTCTATCTTGGTGCAAGCATCTACCATCCAGCAGGCTATGAAGAACCTGACTACCTATCTCAATACGTTGGATTGTGAGATTGTTTCCATCACTCGTTCCCCTATCTTGGAAGTTATTCATGCAGTCAAATAAGGAAGTGGCAATTGGTTATAAAATGAGTATTCGCGACAATCTTATTTCGGTACGGGAGCATATTCCTGCTGGGGTGACACTCGTCAATGTTAGCAAGTTCCACTCTACTGATGCCATTATGCAGGCATATGAGGCAGGTGAAAGAGACTTTGGTGAAAGTCGTGTTCAAGAATTGGTGACTAAATACGAGACATTACCCAAGGATATTCGTTGGCATTTCATCGGTCATCTGCAAACCAACAAGGTTCGTCAGATTGTTCCTTTTGTACATCTGATACAATCGGTTGATAGTCTGCACCTAATGCAGACCATCGAGGCAGAGGCTGCGCGTATCAATCGAATTATTGATGTACTCCTTGAGGTGCATGTTGCTAAGGAACAGACCAAGTCAGGTCTGACCTATGACGAACTCACCCAATTGCTATCTTGTCGGCATCAGATGCAACATGTGCATATCTGCGGTATCATGGGGATGGCTACACTCACCGATGACGAAACTGAGATTCGACGCTGCTTCAACACCATTCGTCAATTCTCCAATTTGATGGATCCTCTACCCATCATTTCCATGGGCATGTCAGACGATTACCTTCTTGCTATTGAGGAGGGAAGCAATATGGTGCGCGTGGGAAGCGCTATCTTTGGCACTCGCAATCAATCTAAATAATCTAATATTTTTTTTAAAAATCTAATAGTATGGCACGAAACACATTTAACAGTAAATTTGGCGCAATCGCAGCCCTCGCAGGCTCGGCGGTTGGCTTGGGAAACATTTGGAAATTCCCTTACATCGCAGGTGAAAACGGCGGTGCAGCATTTCTCATTCTTTACATCATCATCTCTGTTCTTATTTCCGTCCCTGTGATGCTCAGTGAGTTTGTCATCGGACGTCGCGGACAGGGAAACACTTATCGTAGTTACATCAATTCATCTGGCAAGCGAGGCTGGGGATTGGTGGGTGGATTTAGCCTTTTCGCCGGAGTTATCATTCTGTCATTTTATAGTGTGATTGCCGGATGGTCCTTGGAGTACATTTATTTGAGTCTCACACGCAGTTTCGCTGCCATGACCCCTGCGGAAATGTCTTCGCTTTTCACAGATTTTGTCAATAGCAATCGTCCTATCTTATGGACTCTTGTCTTTTTGGTTCTCAACTGCATTATCCTCAGTTTTGGTGTCAGCAAGGGCATTGAACGCTGCTCCAAGTTTATGATTCCTGCTTTGTTCTTGATTCTGCTGTTCATCGTTATTATTTCGTTCTTCTTGCCCGGATTTAAGGAAGGAGCAGAGTTCTTCCTGCGTCCTAAGTGGTCAGAGGTAACCGGACAAACCGTTATCATGGCTTTGGGACAGTCATTCTTCTCGCTCTCGTTGGGTATGGCTATAATGATTACTTACGGCAGTTATATCAAGAAGGACCAAAGTCTTGTTTCGTCAGCTCTAATCGTCACCGGTGCCACCGTGCTGATGGCTGTTTTGGCAGGTTTGGCTATTTTCCCCAGCGTGTTCACACACCATGTGGCTGTTACAGCAGGTCCCGGCTTGGTGTTCGTTACATTGCCTCCTCTGTTCGCACAGATGCCTGCAGGAAACATCGTTTCGCTACTGTTCTTTATCCTCCTGTTGTTTGCTGCCATCACCTCTTCGTTCTCGCTTATGGAAACAGGAACGGCTTATATTAGTGAGGAATGGAAAATCAAAGGTAAACCCGTCGGCCGTATCTCCGCTTTGCTGTTCTTGTTTGTCGTGTTAGGGATTGTTTCTGTTTTCTGTGCACTGAGCCAACAGAGCGGTTCTTCACTCATCGTGATGGGCAAGACGTTGTTCGATTTTATCGATGAGATTACAGCTAATTATATGTTACCATTGGGCGGAATAGCAGCCTGCCTTCTCGTAGGTCAACTTATGCCACGTGAGGTGGTGTTTAACGAGCTGACTTCCGAAGGCAAGTTCTCTGCTACGTGGGTTCGGTTCTTCTACTGGCTCGCCCGCTACTTGTGCCCAATCGTAATCTTCTATATGTTCATCAATGGTATCAATTAGTTCCTAACTCTGGATAGTGACACCTGTTTTCTAACTACTCTCCTTGCGTCGCTTGTCTGTCATATTGCCCCTACTTCTGCTCAGCATGTTTGCTGTAGCACGCACAATGCGTATCTACGGATATGTTACCGATGAGCAAAATGTGGGTATAGAGATGGTCAATGTCTATTTGAGTGATGGGATTACGGGTACTTCTACCAATCAGAATGGATACTACACGCTCTCTATTGAACTCAACGATACGGTATGGATTACTTATTCCATGATAGGCTATACCACTATTCGCCAACAGTTCTTTACCGACCGTGATGTGGTTAATATCAATGTGGTTTTGCCTGTAGATGCGGCTGCGTTGGATGAGGTGAATGTTACTGCCATTGAGCGTCAGTCAGATATGATGGACCGCACCGATGCTACCATCACACGTACAATGCCTGATGCTACAGGCGGTTCCATTGAGAGCCTGTTGATTACCTTTGCCGGGGTCAGTCAAAACAACGAGTTATCTACGCAGTACAACGTGCGGGGAGGAAGTTTTGATGAGAACTCAGTTTACGTCAATGGTATTGAGGTTCATCGTCCCCTCTTGCTGCGCAGTGGTCAGCAGGAGGGACTGAGTTTCGTCAATCCCTATATGGTCGAGTCAGTTCATTTCTCTGCAGGGGGATTTGATGCCTGCTATGGCGACAAGATGTCCTCTGTGCTGGATATACGCTACAAGACACCTACTGCGTTCTCTGCCTCGTTCAGCCTGGGACTGCTCGGAGCCAATGCCTACGTAGGATGGGGAGACTCCACCCGTACACAAATGCATGGCATACGCTATAAAACAAGCAAGTACCTACTGGGTATGTTGCCTACGCAAGGTAATTACCAACCCAATTTTGTGGACTATCAGACCTATATGACGTGGCGTCTTGGCCATACACCATCTCCATGGATGCTGTCTGTGTTGGGCAACGTGTCTTACAATAGCTATTCGTTTATCCCTGCTTCTGAAACTACCTCGTTTGGCGGACTCAATCAGACATTGCGCAAGGAAATTTACTACGAAGGACAAGAGCGTGACCGTTTTCTCACCACTTTTTTGGCTGTTGGGGCTGAAAAAAAACTTCGTTTGGGGCAGGATCAACTCTCTATGAAGGTTGATTTGAGTGGTTTCTATACACACGAACAGGAAACCTACGATATTCTGTCAGAGTATATCCTTAGCGAGAAGAACGAACAGGATGCACCTTCATCCTCGTCGCGTAGTGCAGTGGTCACATCCGATGTGACGGACAATAGTATCATAGGTACCGGCACGTTCCATGAGCATGCACGCAATCTGCTCCAAGCGGGCGTAGTCACATTGGCTTACCATGGGGAATGGACACGCGGCGCTAATCGGTTTCGCTATGGCGCGAGCGGACAGTTGGAGACCATTCGTGACCAAATTTCTGAATGGGAATGGCGCGATTCGATGGGCTACTCCATGCCCAATCTGCCGCACACGTTGAACTTGGACTATTCGATGAAGGGACAAACATCCATATTGAGTGGCCGTCTCGAAGCTTATGTACAAGATAGTTATTCGTGGACTACACCGCAGGGCAAAGTCAATCTGACAGGCGGGGTACGTCTCAACTATTGGACTTATACGGGTGAGGTGCTTTGTTCACCTCGTGCCAGTGTGGTTTGGGTCCCGGGATGGAAACGCGATTTCACTTTTCGTGTCTCAACGGGCTTGTACTATCAAGCACCATTTTACAAGGAACTGCGTGACACTGTCACTACGAATGGCGTAACACGTATTGTACTTAACCATCATCTGCGTGCGCAACGTTCGGTGCAATTGGTTATGGGTGCCGACTACTATTTCCGTGCGTGGGGCAGACCGTTCAAGTTCACTGCCGAAGCATATGGTAAGTACATTGACCGTATGGTGAGTTACACGGTGGAGAATGTGCGAGTGCGCTACTCCGGACAAAACGATGCTGAGGGCTATACATTGGGGGTGGATCTCAAACTCAGTGGCGAACTCGTCCCCGGTGTGGATAGTTGGGTTTCCTTCTCAACCATGCGTTCCCGTATGCGGTTTGTGAATGACCCCTATCAGCGTGGATGGATACCGGCTCCGCAGGAGCAACGTTGGTCACTCTCATTCTATTTTCAAGACTATATTCCTCGCCTGCCTCAATATAAACTGCATCTCAAGTGTATTTTTTCGGAAGGTCTGCCGTACGGCTATCCACGTAACGAAAAGATGCGCTATCTCAGTCATATGCCCGCATACAAGCGTATTGATATAGGTGCTAGCCGTACGTTCTCTGCTGACACGGATCGTTTTATGCGACGAGAGAGTGCCCGCCATGTAGCGGCATGGAGCATTTATTTTGAGGTGTTCAATGTGGCAGGCTGGCAGAATGTCAACAATTATTATTGGGTATCTGCAGCCGATGGAACAGAGTGGGCAAGTCCCAACTATCTCACTTCTCGTATGTTCAATCTTCGCTTCACCCTTGACCTCAAATAACTGATAACTGAAAACTGATAACTGACAACTTTATGACCGAGACCCCCATGATGAAGCAGTTTCGTGATATCAAGGCTCAGTACCCTGATGCACTGCTTCTTTTCCGCTGTGGTGACTTTTACGAAACCTATTTCGAGGATGCTGTACGCGCCAGCGAGATATTGCAAATCACTCTGACTCATCGTTCCAATGGAGCGAATGGTTCGGTGCCCATTGATATGGCAGGTTTCCCGTTTCATGCGTTGGATACGTATTTGCCTAAACTGGTTCGACAAGGGCTGCGCGTGGCCATTTGTGACCAATTGGAAGACCCTAAACTCACCAAAAAACTGGTCAAACGAGGGGTTACCGAACTGGTGACCCCGGGGGTTAGTTATTCCGAAAATACCATCCCGCAACGCGAGAACAATTTTCTTGCATGTTTGCATTTCCCGACCAAACCGCAGGCGTCAAGTGCCATCGGTCTTGCTCTGCTGGATATCTCCACGGGCGAGTTTGCAGCTGCCGAGGGTGAAAGCGACTATATTGACCGTCTGTTGACCAATTTTGCTCCTAAGGAAGTACTCTTTATGCGGGGCAAACAGGACTTGTTTACATCCTTGTTTGGTTCGCGCTACTATACTTTCCCCTTGGAGGACTGGATATTCACACCGCAGGCAGCCACCGAGCGCCTATGCCGCCAGTTTGCTGTCACGAGCCTCAAAGGGTTTGGCATGGATAATATGCCATTGGCTATCGTGGCAGCCGGAGGTATATTGCACTATTTGGATATCACCCAACACTTGCTCACAGGACATATACAGCATCTTAGCCGCATTGAGCCCGATCGCTATGTGTGGCTTGACCGTTTCACCACGCGGGCTCTGGAACTGTTTACGGCATCGGCTGAGGGGGGGAAATCTCTCTTGGATGTGTTGGATTTGACACGCAGCCCGATGGGCTCGCGCTTGTTGCGCCACTGGATTACGTTCCCCCTCCAGTGGCGACGTGCCATTGAACAGCGTCATTCGGTGGTACAGTTCTTTCTCGATCATCCGGAACAACGTGCTTTCTGTCAAGAGCGTATGGGGGCTATGCAGGATATTGAACGCATAACGAGCAAGATTGCTACGTCGCGTATCTCGCCGCGTGAAATGCAGGTGTTGCGCTATGCTTTGGAGTACATAGATGACCTGTGCAACCAACTTAACTCACAACTCAAGACCGACAACGATCACCTATCTACCTTGCTGGCATCACTTGCACATCTGCCGGAGCTGCACAACCGTATAGCTACTACCTTGGTACCCGAACCACCCGCCGTGGCAGGACGCCCCGGGGCAATAGCCGATGGCGTGGATGAGGAACTGGATCGCTTGCGGCAGATGCACAAATCCTCGCGCGATTACCTACTGCAGTTGCAACAACGTGAAGCTGAAAGCACCGGTATCAGTAGTCTCAAAATTGGATACACCAACGTGTTTGGCTACTATTTGGAAGTGCGCAACACCTATCGCGACCAGGTGCCGGAGACTTGGATTCGTAAACAGACCCTTGTGTCGGCTGAACGCTATATCACGCGTGAACTCAAGGAGTACGAGGAGCAAATCAACTCTGCGGAAGAGCATATCGCCATCATTGAAACGCGCATCTATCAGGACCTGCTTTCCTATCTTCTTACTTACGTGCAACCGCTGCAAATCAACGCATCCGTGCTTGCCCAAATAGACTGTCTCATGGCATTTGCTGAGGCGGCAGACCGTTACCATTATACGTGTCCTGTCATGACCGACGACTTGACCATCGACCTACAGGGCAGCCGCCATCCTGTTATCGAACGGCAGTTGCCTGTGGGAGAGGAGTATGTGCCCAACGATATCCTGCTTGACAATGCCGACCAACAGATAATCATGCTGACCGGACCGAACATGGCCGGCAAATCGGCTCTGCTACGCCAAACAGCGCTGACGGTACTCATGGCGCAGATGGGCTCGTTTGTTCCTGCCTCTAAGGCACAAATAGGGTGGGTAGATAAAGTCTTCACGCGCGTAGGTGCTAGCGACAATATATCAGCAGGTGAATCCACCTTCATGGTTGAGATGACAGAGGCTGCGGCTATTCTCAACAATATCTCTGAGCGTAGTCTCATTCTCTTTGATGAACTGGGACGAGGCACCAGTACCTTCGATGGCATCAGCATTGCGTGGGCTATTGTTGAGTACATCCATTCACACGCGGGACATCCTAAGACCCTATTCGCCACGCACTACCACGAACTCAATCTGATGGAGCAATCCTTCCCGCGCGTGCGTAATTATAATGTCAGCGTCCTTGAACGGGATGGTAAGATTATTTTTCTTCGTCGCCTTGCTCGCGGTGGAAGTGAACATAGTTTTGGAATACACGTGGCGCAACTGGCAGGTTTGCCTAAATCCATCATTCAGCGTAGTGAACAGGTGTTGCACGATTTGGAGAAAGGTAGTGCTCGAAGTACGAATGGTAGCGCCAAAGGCGCGATTAGTAGCGAAGCGAATGGTAGTGGTACAACCACGATTAGTAGCGCCAAAGGCGCGATTAGTGCCCCCGAGGGGTATCAGTTGTCGCTTTTCCAATTGGACGACCCTTTGCTGAGTGACATCCGCGAGGAGATAGCCAACATTGATATCAATGCCCTCACTCCACTCGAAGCACTCAATCGCCTCAGCCATATACAATCCTTGCTACGAGGTAAATAAATGCCC
>JAGHSR010000077.1 GCA_018065765.1 Candidatus Colicola coprequi | reverse complement strand
GTATGCGCCTTCTATCTCCCGTTCTCCCTGGTAACCTCCTCTTGTGACAAGAAGGCAAAAGAGTATGCACAGGGAGATGATGTCAGAGAGTATTTTTACTTAGATTCAATTGCTTCCGAGAAGGTGTGGTTTGGTTACACCTTAAAGGAGTGCCGTGAAAAAGAAATCAACCTCGGTTTGGACCTAAAGGGCGGTATGAACGTTACCATGGAAGTGAGTGTTCCTGATATCATCCGTGCACTCAGTGGTTACAATACCTCCGAGAACTTCAACAATGCCATGGCAATGGCTGCACAGAAACAGAAAAGCAGCGGGGCTGATTTTGTGGATCTGTTCATTGAATCTTTCTTCGAAATAGACGCCAATGCCAAACTTGCTTCCGTCTTCTCTACCTTTGAGCTCAAAGACAAAGTGACTTTGAATTCTACCAACGAAGAGGTAATCAAGGTGATTAAGGAAGAGGTTGATGGCGCAATCAACAACTCATTCAACGTGTTGCGTACACGTATTGACCGCTTTGGTGTGGTTCAACCTAATATCCAGAAACTCAGCCAAGCCGGCCGTATTCTGATTGAGCTTCCCGGTATCAAGGAGCCCGAGCGCGTTCGTAAACTGCTGCAAGGTTCGGCTAATTTGGAGTTCTGGGAGACCTATGACTTCAACGAGATTCTTCCTCAAATTGCTCAAATCAACAATGAATATGCTAAACTGAATGCTGCTACCGAAGAAGTGCAGGCTGAGACTGTCACCGAAGAGGTAAAAGCAGAGGAAGCGGCTGTTGAGGTTGCTTCTGGGGATAGCGTTCTGGCTGATTTGGTTGACAACTTGGCTGAGGATAGCACGGATGCTGCTGCCGACCAGGCCGCTGCTGTTGAGAACTACAAGAAACAGAATCCTCTCTTCTTCATTCTTAACCCAAGTATCAATCAAAACGGACAGGCTTTCCGTGGTCCTGTAGTAGGTACTGTACATTATACAGATACCGCCCGCGTTCGCGAGATGCTCAATTCTACTATTGCTAAACAACTTCTTCCTCGTGATTTGCGTTTCTACTGGACTGTTAAGGCTATCGACGAGGCAGGAAGTCTCTATCAACTTGTAGCTCTGAAGGCTCAACGTGATGGTCGCGCTTCTCTTGAGGGTGACGTTATTACCGATGCTCGCGCAGACTTCTCACAAGTGAGTGCATACGCTAACGTCAGCATGTCTATGAACGCAGAAGGCGCTAAGGCTTGGCAACGTATCACCAAAGATAACATCGGTAAATCTGTTGCTATCGTATTGGATGGTTATGTATATAGCTTCCCAACAGTACAAAACGAAATCGCCGGCGGAAATAGCCAAATCACCGGTAACTTCACCGTGGAAGAGGCTAAAGACCTTGCTAATACACTCAAATCCGGTAAGATGCCTGCTCCTGCACGTATCATCCAAGAGGATGTAGTTGGTCCAAGTCTGGGTCACGAGGCTGTGGTTAATGGTCTGTGGAGTTTTGTTTTGGGCTTCATCCTCATTCTTATCTACATGATTTTCTACTATGGTTGGATTCCTGGTCTGATTGCCGATGGTGCTTTGCTGTGCAATGTCTTCCTGTTGGTTGGTATCTTGGCTTCCTTCTCCGCTGTCCTCACCCTGCCCGGTATCGCCGGTATCGTACTGACTATGGGTATGGCTGTGGATGCCAATGTGCTTATCTACGAGCGTATTCGTGAGGAAATGAAAGCCGGTAAGAATATGCGTAAGGCTATCGAAGATGGTTTCAAGGGCGCTATCTCTGCCATTGTTGATGCTAACGTAACCAGTTTCCTGACCGGTGCTATCCTGGCTATCTTTGGTACAGGTCCTATCAAGGGCTTCGCTGTTACTTACATGATTGGTATCATTTCTTCCTTCCTCACCGCTGTGTTCATCACCCGTCTCTTGCTTGAGGACTATGCTAAGAAGGAGAATGCTAAGGAATTGACTTTCACCACTCGTCTGATGAAAAACTTCCTCCAAAACAAGCACCTCAGTTTCGTAGGCGCACGTAAATGGTTCTATGGTATTGCTGGTACGCTTGTTGTAATAGGTATTCTTGGTTTGGATCCTCACGTGTTCGGTAAACTGAACTTGGGTATTGATTTCTCAGGTGGTCGCAACTATGTGATTCGTTTCGCTCAGCCTGTCAATACGCAGGATGTTGAGAAGACCCTCACAGATGTATTCAGTGCACAAAACGCAGAAGGCGAAAGCTTGAGTATGCGTGTTATCACCATTGGTGACCAAAACCAGATTCGTGTTTCTACCAACTTCCGCATCAACGACAACAGCGAGACGCTGGATGACGAAATCGAAACACTCTTGTACGAAGGATGCAAACCTTATCTGAGCGACGATATCACACTGGAGCAATTCAGGTCCACCGAAATCAATCCTGAGATTGGTATTATGCAGTCACAGAAAGTGGGTCCTGCTATCGCCGACGATATCACCACGGCTGCCGTTTGGGCTGTCATCGCTGCACTGATTGGTATCTTCTTGTATATCCTTCTTCGTTTCCGCAACTTCGCTTACTCTGTAGGTGCGCTCACCGCCCTGACTCACGATACCATCATCGTTTTGGGTGCATACGCTATCTTGTGGAAGGTAATGCCATTCTCCATGGAGATTGACCAATCATTCATCGCAGCCATCCTGACCGTCATCGGTTACTCCATCAACGATACTGTGGTCATCTTCGACCGTATTCGTGAATACAATACCCTCTATCCTAAGCGTGATAAACATGTCAATATCAACGATGCTATCAACGCTACGTTGAGTCGTACATTCTCGACCTCTATGTCAACGTTCGTTGTATTGCTCGCTATCTTCTGCTTCGGTGGAGAGACCATTCGCGGTTTCGTATTTGCACTGCTGATGGGTATTATTGTAGGTACTTTCTCATCCATGTGTATTGCTCCTAACATTGCATACGAAATTCAGATGGCTCAACAACGCCGCCGCGAAAAGAAGGCCCTCAACAAGTAATCTTAAAACTTTCTAAATAGGAGCGGGCCATGTGTCTGCTCCTATTTTGTCTAAAAATACTAATCCTCGCGCGTACGCGTGTATATTATTTTAGGTGAATGAACGATTTTCTTAAATTTGCTACTTCGCGTGGACTCAATTCCATGCACGTGGCCGAGGTTATGAATGCCTCTGTGCCAACCGATAGTTATATCTCTCCAACCATCCTTGAGGAACGCCAACTCAATGTTACTCAAATGGATGTCTTCTCCCGTCTGATGATGGACCGTGTCATTTTTCTTGGTACGGAAATCACCGACTATACAGCCAATGTCATCCAGGCACAGTTGCTTTATCTGGATTCGGTGGATAATGATCGCGACATCAACATCTATCTCAATACCCCCGGCGGAAGTGTGTATGCCGGTCTGGGTATCTATGACACGATGCAGTTTGTTGCCAGTCGTGTCTCTACCATCTGCACGGGTATAGCTGCCTCTATGGGAGCTATTTTGCTGGTAGCCGGTGAAAAAGGAATGCGTGCCGCCTTGCCGCATAGCCGGGTCATGATTCACCAACCATTGGGAGGTATTCAGGGACAGGCTTCGGATATCGAGATTACCGCTAAGGAAATACTCAAACTCAAGGACGAACTCTATCAAATCATAGCCGACCACTCCGCTCAATCCATTGAACGTATCCGTCAGGATGCTGACCGAGACTTCTGGATGACTGCCGACGAGGCTTTGAATTATGGTATGATTGATAAAGTTTATACGAAGAAAGGAGTCTAATCGTGGCAAGAAAAGAACATTGCTCTTTTTGCGGTCAAGAGACACGCAACCTCTTTCGTGGAGAAGATGATTCACTGATTTGTTACGATTGTATTGAGCAGGGACACAAGATGATTGCCGAGATACAGTCGGCTCAGGCTAAGGCTTCCAAAACATCTTCGTTGACTCTGGACAACCTTCCGCGACCACAGCAAATCAAGGATTTCCTCGACCAATACGTCATCGGACAAGACCAAGCGAAACGCTATCTCTCTGTCGCTGTTTACAACCACTATAAACGACTACTCCAAAACGAGTTTAACCAAAATACAACGGCTGGCAACAACCATGCACCCGTTGACTTGGACGGGGTGGATATTGAGAAAAGCAATATCATCCTCGTAGGTCCAACGGGTACGGGAAAAACTCTCCTCGCTCGCACTATTGCCAAGTTCCTCGCTGTTCCGTTCACTATCGTGGACGCTACCGTCCTCACCGAAGCAGGTTATGTGGGCGAAGATGTGGAATCATTGTTGACACGGCTTTTGCAAGAAGCTGATTACGATTTGCCATTGGCAGAGAAAGGCATCGTCTTCATTGATGAAATAGACAAGATTGCCCGCAAATCCGATAATCCTTCCATCACCCGTGATGTGTCGGGCGAAGGAGTGCAACAGGGATTGCTCAAACTCCTTGAGGGCTCTGTCGTCAATGTCCCTCCACAAGGTGGACGCAAACATCCGGAACAGGAGTTTATACATGTCAATACCCAGAATATCCTCTTTATTTGTGGAGGCGCTTTCGATGGTATTGAGCGCAAGATTGCCCAACGTCTCAACACGCAGGTCATTGGCTTCAATGCTGCCCAGAAGTCACGACAGGTGGATAAATCCAACATGCTCCAGTACATCGCTCCGCAAGACCTCAAGTCCTTTGGCTTGATTCCGGAGATTATAGGCCGTCTGCCTATCCTCACTTATCTCGAACCTTTGGACAGGGATGCACTGCGCAATATCTTGACAGAACCTAAAAATGCCATTATCAAACAGTATCAGAAACTGCTCTTGATGGACCAGGTAGAACTGAGTTTTGAAAAAGAAGCCTTGGACTTTATTGTGGATAAGGCTATTGAGTATAAGTTAGGTGCTCGTGGTTTGCGTGGTTTAACCGAAACCATCATGATGGATTTTATGTTTGATGTGCCTGACAAAGTCAAGGCCAAGAAGCCTCGTCAACTGGTCATTACTCGTGCCATTGCCGAAAAGAAACTCAGCCAATCCGACCGTCTCCGTTTCACCGTCTGATACGCCTCGTTTCACCATCTGATACGCCCCGTTTCATCGCTTGATATGCTCCGCCGCCGGATTATTGTGCTACCTTTAACGGGTGATTAACGGGTGATTAATAGGTGGTTAATAGGTGATTAACGGGTGATTAAGCAGACTTGACCGAGATCTTACAAAGTTACCTTGCAGATAGCCTCTACCCCCCTCCCTCCTTCCACTAAATGTAGAGGAGGTTCCTAACAACCAACAACCAACAACTAACGACTAACAACTAACAACTAACGACTAACGACTATCTCCCCCTTTAGGGGGTCTGGGGGGCTATTCGCTGCATTCTTGATTTTTTTGACTAAAAAATCTTGCAATTGTTTGTTTACTCAAAAAAAAGTATTACCTTTGCAGCGGATTTTATTAAAATGTAGGATTATGCAAAAACGTGTTGTTGTAATTTTCCTCCTTGCAACTTTGTCAACTGTTGTGCTTCACGCTGCCGGTAAGTATGCACTGGTAATTGGTATTGGACCCTATCCTGCCAAAGGAGGATGGAACCTGATTAACGGCGATAAGGATATCCCAGCCGTTCTGGATTTGCTGCAAGCCAATGGCTTCCAGAGCAAGGATATCGCTACGCTGAAAAACGAAAAAGCCACCTGCGCAGCTATTCAGGCGGAGTTCTACAAACTGATTAACAAAGTGAACAAAGGCGATGTGGTTTATATCCACTTCTCCGGACATGGACAGCAAATCACCGATGTACACGGCGATGAGGAGGATGGCTATGACGAAGCGTGGATTCCGTACGACGCTGCACGTTCGTTCAAAAAAGGTGTCTATGAAGGGCAAAATCACATCCTTGATGACCAGCTGAACTTGTGGCTGACGTCTATTCGTGGAAAGATTGGAGATGAAGGCAAAATAGTCGTTGTGGCTGACGCTTGCCATAGTGGAGAAATGACGCGCAGCGTTACCGACACCGCCAAAGTGGTGGTGCGTGGCACTTCCGATATTTTCAAAATACCCGGTGAGTTCCCCCAATACACAATGAGCAACCAAAATACAGTCCAATGGGTGCAAATCAGTGCTTGCAAATCCTATCAATGCAACTTTGAATACAATGGTATGGGGTCACTCACCTATGCACTTTGTCAACAAAAAGAGCAGTTGGGCTCTCTCAGCAATGCCTCTCTGCTCAATCGTATCAAGGGAACCATCAAACAGGTCGTTCCATTCACGCAAAGTCCTACAATGGACATCCCTTCCGACTCCAAAGAAGATAAAGTTTTCTAACTCCCTCGAATCCTCGATTCATCGACCCATCGAAATATCGACTCCATCGAACCCTTATTCCTCAATCAATCTAATAACAAACAATCATTATGAAAAAACTCATGTTTTTGGCCATCGTTGCTCTGATGGTATCATGCGGTAATGACGCACAACAGAAAGTCGAAGAAGCTCGCAAGGCTCGTGCTAATGCTTCTTTCGAAAGTTCCGTAATCGCCAGCTGGAAAATGGCTCATAAGCTCGCAGCGTATGGCTACGAAAATGGTTCTGCTTTTGCTCTGACAGAGGCAGCTGATATCCTTGTAGGCATTCCTATGAACGCCGAAACCATCAAATTGGATGAAGCAGGGGCTCAAAATCCGGATCAACGTGTCAAAGAGACCAAACCGGCTCTGTCTATTGACCAATTAGTAGCTGATGCTATGGAAATGAGTGGCAACAACCCAAGTATTGCTGAGCGCGTTGAGGAAATCAAACGTCGTCAGGCTCAAGCTGCTGACCTTGCTTATGCTCGGGGGGCCGTTGGGGGTGCTTATGTCGTATCAGGGACCGTGTATGCTTCCAGCTACCAGGTTTACGCTTGCGAATTTGAAGGTGGCGAAATGGCTCACATCGCTGTCGTGGGTGATGGCGATTCCGACCTCGACATCATCATCATGGACGCTAACAAGAAAATTGTTGCCTCCGACGAAAGTTATGATCTCGACTGCGAAGTTATGTTCATGCCGGAAGAAACAGGCGTTTACTACATGAAGGTGGTTAACAATGACGACATCTGCAACAACTTCACGTTGGCTACTAACTAATCGCTTTCTGATTACTTGTCTCATGTTGGCGGGGTGTGCTTGGGCACATTCCGCCAGTTTTGACTATATATCTCTCTACAACCGTGCTGACTCTTGCCGGGCTCAACACAACTACACCTGCGCTCTGGACAATATCTGTGCCGCATTGGACGGATGCAGCCAAGAGAAGGGAGAGAATGAGGAATATGCCCTCTGTCTCAACCTGAAAGCTTCTATTTTCTTCGAAATGAACGAGTTGGATAGTGCTGAATATACCTATCTGCAGGCTCTCGCCTTGCGAGAACAACTACAAGGCAAACAGCATTCCGACTACACCTTCACCTTACAATGCCTCCATACCGTTCGCGAACAACGGATTATTAACATGGAGGCTGACCTTGACTATGAAGGCGCATTAGCCGTGCGCCAACTATATACGCCCGATTCGCCCGAATGTGCTGTCTTGATGCGCAAAATAGCCGATAAAGCTACTGAAGATGGCAATTTTTCACTTGCTGAACAGTATTACACACGTGCCCTCAATCTCCAAGATTCTCTCTTGGGGAATGCCCATCCCGATTATATCCTCTCTTTGCAACATCTCACGGACTTGTATTTGGCTCAAAATAACTATGCCGCTGCTGCTGACCAACTCAACAATATACTACAACTGCAGCAATATACATTGGGCGAAAACGCTCCCGAAGTGGCTGTTACTTGGGGGAAGATGGGAATCGTCTGTGATGAAATCGGCAATTCTGCTCTGGCACAGCAATGCTTTGACTCGTGCATGCAGATATTGCAAGATAACCAACAGGTCTATGATCTTCAGTTTGCTGCCGTGCTGAACGATATGGCTCTCGTCCTGTCCAAACAAGGCAAGTTCACTGATGCTCTGCTGTTGTATGACCGGGCATTGCAAGTAGTACAAACACTACAGGGGTCTTCACACTCCAACTACGCTATGATTCTCGGAAACAAAAGCGTTATTTATGAGGCATTAGGAGACTATCAACACCAGGAGCAATGCTTGCTGACGGCGATAGATATCCTGTCCGCCACATCGGATAATCCGACAGGATATGCGCTTAACCTCAACAACTTGGGTACACTCTATCTGCGTGTCGGCAATCACTCCAAATCCGAACAATCTTTTCTGAAAGCACTGAATATTCAGCAACAAACACTTGGTGAACAGCATGTCGATTACGCACATACCCTATCCAATCTCGGTTCCCTCTATTTTGGCTTAGCACGCTACGAAGACGCCGAACGCGTCTTGGCACAAGCACGCAATATCTATCGTGCCAACGGAGCAGAATCCAATATCGGCTATACCTCCGTTCTTAATAGTCTTGGCCTTGTGTATTCCAAAACGGACAACATGACCGGATATGTGGAATGTGTTCAGGAGGCACTCGGAATCCAGCAGAAAACCATTGGCACCAACCATCCCATGTACGCCTCTTCGCTTATCAATCTGGCTGCCGCTTACGCTCGCATGGGTAATTTTACGGAAGCCGAACAATCATTCCTGCAAGCGATTGATATACAACTAAATACCATCGGCACCAACCATCCCGACTACATATCTTCTTTGGTCAATTTAGGGGTGTTGTATGCCAACCAAAACCGCTACGATCAGGCACAGGATTATTTCTTCCAAGCCAGCGTTTTAGGTCGTTATTTGTTTGTCTCAACCATCAATTATCTATCCGAAAATCAGCGTGCCGGTTTTTGGTCTAATCTTAAGTATCCTTTTGAATTGGCTTACCCACGTTTTGCTTTTCGCTATGCCGCCGAAAACGCTCAAGTGGCGCAATTCGCCTACGATAATATCTTGTTCTTGAAAGGTGTCCTTTTGTCGGCATCCACCGCTGTGCAGCAGTCCATCTTGTCCAGTGGCGATGAGCAACTCATCGCTATGTGGAACCAATTGTCGGACAAAAAACAGTTCATTGCTCGCGAACGCGTCTCCAATCCTCAGTCACCTGCCATCCCTAAATACATCGAGCAGGCCGAGCAAATGGAGAAACAGTTGCTCCAACGTTCTGCTGCTTTCCGCGATGGTCAATCCCGTTGGTCAATCTCTTGGCAAGATGTCTGCCGCCAACTCAAGGAGCACGATATAGCCATTGAGTTCATGCGAGTTCCTCTGACCAGCGACTCCATTGAGTACTGCGCGCTCGCGCTGCGCGCGCACGAACAACCCCAATTCATTCGTCTGTTCAGTGAGGCAGAACTTCGTTCCGTGCTCAATCTTAGCCACAAAACCGATATTTACGATTATGATTTTGGAGGCAAACCGGTCGCAGAACTCGTCTGGAATCGCCTCTTGCCCAATATGCAAGCCGGCGACCGTATTTTCTTCTCGCCGGATGGCTTGCTCTATCAGGTGGCAATCGAATATCTGCCACTCTCTTCTGATTCCACCATCGCTGACCGATACGAAATGCACCGACTCAGCTCTACACGCGAGTTATGCCTGCACGCAACTCAATACAGTACTTCCATATCTTCGGATTCTGCCGCCATACCATCTTCGGATATTGCCCATACACCCTCTTCGGCTATTCTATACGGTGGCTTGACCTACAACCTGACGCCCGAACAGATGCAGTCTTCTTCGCGCGAATTTGCACAACATTTTTCGCAAGACCTTGCTACTACAGGACTTGTCAATAGCTCCCTGACAACATCCGAGATTGCATATTTGAGCGGAACTCTCAAGGAGGTGAGTGAGATTAGTCGCTTGTTTGTCTCTGCGAAGGTCTATTCGGGGGCGCACGGCAACGAGGAGTCTTTCAAGGCATTGTCCGGCAATTTCCGTGACATATTGCACATCGGCACACACGGGTTCTACTTACCTCCTTCTTTGGCAGAGCAGAGGGCTAAACAAAATGTTTCTTTCCTGCAAATGACCGATATGGAAAAGGATAACTCCTTCGACTACTCAATGTCTCGTACCGGTTTATTACTCGCAGGGGCACAATTGGCTTGGAGCGGACAACCTGTCCCAGAGGGCGCAGAAGATGGTATCTTGACTGCCAAAGAGATTGCTGCCATCGATATGAACCAAGTCCATCTTGCTGTCTTATCTGCATGCGAAACTGCCTCCGGAGACATCACCGGAGATGGAGTCGCCGGACTGCAACGCGGTTTCAAACAAGCAGGCGTCAAAAGCCTAATCATGTCTCTGTGGCCGGTGAGCGACCAAGCTACCCAACTCTTGATGACCGAGTTCTACACCAACTTGACTTCCGGCTTGCCCATAACCGAAGCCCTGACACGAGCAAGACAGACTGTGCGAGAGGAATTTGAAGAACCCGAATACTGGGCTGCTTTCATCCTCTTGGACGCCCCGAACTAAATCGAACTCCAGCGTTCTTACCTCCTACAGCGTAGCGTTCTTACCTCTTATTCCCCTCCTATTATTTTGATTGCGACCTGTCCATAGATTTTTTTAGTCCTTTTTGTTGTCAGATTACATCTTTTTGCAAAAAAGTGATAAAAATTTGCATCTTCCAAATTTTCTTTGTATCTTTGCACCCGAAAAATGGAAAACTATCACAAGGTATCTACTCTAATCTAAAAATTATGACACATTTTATGGGATTCAGTTTGCCAATCCTGCATTGTGCATTGTCAATCGTCAACCGAATAAATGCCACCTTACACAAATAATATCGCAAGCGATTAAACATTTGCCCCTCCTCCGAAATTATTATGGGGTCCCCAAAGAACTTGTTCGCATGGGGAGAGCGGAGGCAGCGGGTCCCCTTAAGAACTATGTTCGAGAAGGGTGCCAGACACAAGTCGCCTGTCGATTAAATGTAATGGTATCGACCTTTGCGAACTTGTTGTCGAACGCGACTGGGGGTGGTAATTCATTGAAAATAAGCAACTTACATACAACGTGTAATAAAAAATAAAATTATTAACCTCGGTTCTCTAGTTTCCTATTTTCCTAGTCAACTAGATAACTAACAAAACAACTAAACAATTATGAAAAAACTTTTTTCTCTTTTTGCAGCCCTGACGCTATGCGCAGGACTGTGGGCAATCAACAATGTACCTTACATTGATGCCAATGGTCAAGAACAACACAGAGATGGAGTGACAGGAATCATAAACTCA
>JAGHSR010000093.1 GCA_018065765.1 Candidatus Colicola coprequi | reverse complement strand
CCCTGGCGTGTTCTACCTCATGACTGTAGATGGTCTTCGTACTACCTACCGCATGGAGATGAAGGACGGATTCACCGCTTCAAGTAGCACAATATCGGTTCAGCAATATGCTAAATCTGGTGCGGGTCAAACTACCGATGCCGGTTGGAACGGTATTGCCAACAACCAATTGAGTTATGTATCCGTTGAAAAGCCTGTTCAAGTGCTCAATCCTGTATTTTACTCCTTTGAGATCATGACGGCAAGTTCTACCAACTTCACTGTAGGTACTCCGTTCTTCTATCAAGCTAATGGCGATGAGGAAGATAGCAAGATTAAACTTGCAGATGCTAATGCTTCTGAATACTACGCTCCTGCTCGTGTAGGTGCTGCAGAAATCAAGGATGTGAACGTGATGCTGTCCAACGACAACTACACCGACCACCTCTATCTCTCCGCTACCGATGAGGCTACTGCCGAGTATCAGATTGGTCGTGACCTCGTGAAGATGACCATGACCTCTACTCCGTCTGTTCCGCAGATCTTCGCTTTGGCATACAACACCGCTTTGTGCATGGTGGACGCTCCGCTGACCAACGATGAGGCACAAGTAATGCTGCGTCTGTATGCTCCTGCCAACGGCGAATACACCCTGTCTGTCAGCAACGATGCTGCGGCTGATGTTTATCTGCTGCACAACGGCATGCCGGTTTGGAACTTGAGCGAAAGTGCATACACCCTCGACCTTGAGAAAGGCAATACCGAAGGTTACAGCTTGCGTATCCGCCGTGCACACAAGCAAACGACCGACATCGACGTTGTTAACGGTTCTGACGAGAGTGGGGTACAGAAAGTGATTATGGACAACCAACTCTACATCATCTTCGATGGTCAAACCTTCAATGCGGTAGGTCAGATGGTGAAATGACCGATATTCATCTCCACACTCAAAAACAGGGTGTGGAGATGATAAATGCAATTTTTTTGCAAAATATTTTGTGCATGTGAAATATTTGTAGTACTTTTGCAACGCAAAATGTTTTGTTGTTAAGAAAAAATATTTCAGTCATGAAAAAGATATATTCAACTCCCAACATTGAACTGATGAACGTCCAACCTGAAACCGGTGTGCTTTTGAATAGTTCCGGTACCGGTCCGGAACCAGGGGGAAAGCCTGCCTTGAGAGGTGGTAGCAAGATTCCTGTAGTATCCATCCCGGGATAGGGTGGGATAATCTCTTAACAAAAGACTGACTAACATCTAAACGTGCTGGTCAGTTTTTTTCTTAAAAACTATTTGCATGTTCCAAAAAAATGTAGTACCTTTGCAAATCAAAAGTTTAACTTTCAAATTGCATAATATAATATAAATGTGTGTGTATGAGTCATTTAATAAGTAGAATTAGTGAAAAAACAGTGGAAAAATACCTCAATATTTTTCCTTGTGTTGTTATATTGGGGTCACGTCAGTGTGGAAAATCCACATTAATGAAAATGTTTGGCGAACGTCATACTGAAATGCTTTATTTGGATTTACAAAGCCGCACGGATTTAAATAAGATTCAAGACCCATCTTTGTTTTTTCGTGCCAATGAGGATAAAACGATTTGTTTAGATGAGATACAATTAGTGCCGGAATTGTTCGATTATTTAAGGACAGAGATTGACCGCAATCGTCGCCATGGCCGATTTGTGTTGTTAGGCTCGGCTTCTGCTAATTTGATACAAAAAACCTCTGAATCATTAGCCGGTCGCGTTGGACTGATTGACCTCACTCCCTTCTGCATAGGAGAAATAGACAGCATGGAAGATTACTCGCTCAATCGGTATTGGTTTCGAGGTGGGTATCCCGATGCTTATCGCGCAACGAGTGATGAGAGTTGTTGCATTTGGAGAGAAAATTTCATTCGCACTTACTTAGAACGAGACATACCGCAATTAGGTTTTACCATTGCCGCCCCTAAAATGCTACGTTTGCTAACCATGCTGGCACATAGTCACGGCGAACTGCTTAATGCTACTAATTTGGCGAATATCATGGATGTTTCCGCCCCGACGATTCGTCATTATATTGATATCATGGAGTCCACGTATATTGTCAGAACATTGCATCCATACTATGTTAATATCAAAAAACGTCTCACTAAAACGCCACGTCTCTATGTTCGCGACTCGGGGCTGCTTCATCAGATATTAGGCATCCAAGATTTCAATGCTCTTATGGGGCATCCCATCTTTGGTCACTCATGGGAGGGTATGGTATTGGAGAATGTGTATGCTGTGGTTCATCAGGCTCAGATTAGTTTTTACCGTACCGCCTCCGGTAATGAAGAAATGGATATTGTTGTTCAATACCCGGACAAAACAATAGCCATAGAATGTAAAGCCGGTATGACACCTAACCTAACTGACGGTTTTTGGAAAGCGATAGAAACCTTACAACCTGATGAGACGTATGTTGTTTGTCCCATTCACGAAAGTTATTCGCTTCGCGAACATGTACAAGTTATCGGATTGGAAGAATTAGTTCGAAAATTGATAAATTTTTCTTAAAAAACCATTTGCATGTTCCAAAAAAATGTAGTACCTTTGCGCCGTTTTTCGAGTAGTCGAAAACAAAATAGGAATACAACGAACAAAAACCAACATAAACTCCTTGAATAGGATGGGTGCTAAAGTCACCA
>JAGHSR010000089.1 GCA_018065765.1 Candidatus Colicola coprequi | reverse complement strand
TTCTGCACTTTTAGCAAAAAAACTATTCAGCGCACAAAATTACTATTTTCTCTATAAATGTGCAAATAATTTTGGATGAATAATTTTTTTTTTATACTTTTGCACCCTAAAAACAGGATTTCAACCATGAAAATCGGCATCTTTGATAGTGGATATGGTGGACTGACTATTTTGAGCAAGATACGCGGAGCCTTGCCCATGTACGACTATATCTATCTGGGAGACAATGCACGTACCCCCTATGGTACTCGGTCGTTTGAGATTATCTACGAATACACGCTTGAGGCAGTGCGCTTTCTGCAAGCACAAGGATGTCGTCTTATCATTTTAGCCTGCAACACAGCGTCTGCCAAAGCTTTACGTTCCATCCAAATGCACAATATTGACCCCAATACAATACGCGTTTTGGGGGTTATACGTCCTACCGTCGAAGCCGTTCGCTCCATCACTCGCAACGGGCATGTAGGCATATTGGCAACACCGGGGACAGTCAAAAGCGAGAGTTATGTCATTGAACTTCAAAAACAATTTGGAGAACAAAACGCAGTCATTTCTCAGCAAGAATGCCCCATGTGGGTGCCGCTGATTGAAGCAGGCGAAGCTGCCAACGAAGGAGCAGATTATTTTGTGGACAAGTACATCCATTCTCTTCTTGACCAGGACCCGGAGATCGACACCGTCATACTTGGTTGCACCCACTACCCGCTGCTGATGCAAAAGATACAACGGGCTCTTGATGGGACAAACATACAAGTGGTTGCACAAGGCGATATTGTCGCCGCCTCCCTACAGGATTATCTCAATCGACATACGGAAATCCAAACCCAACTCAGCATGGGTGGAACATGCACATTTCTTACGACAGAAGCAGAAAGCAAATTCTCCAATTCCGCATCTGTTTTCTTGGACTGCCCCGTAAACGCTATCCACGTGAACATCTGATGGGGTGGATGTGACCTGCCGGATAATTCGGGGCGGATGGCGGTTGCTTGAATGAACGCTACTCTTTCTTACGAACAACGTGAGCGAGCAGATTGAGACTGAGGCAGGCTGTGAGAAAATATATGCCTGTCAAAATCCATAATCCGTGATACTCCTTGGCAATTGTTCCCAACGTGGCTCCCATAGAGTTCATATGTACATAACCATGCATTCCGAACGTGGAAGGAATAGTGTAGCTCAAGTATTGCCAAGCTTTAGGTATACAAGGTTGTGGCCACGATATTCCGGAAATAAAGAAAAAAATGAGCGAACTGGCAAGCAATGTCACCATACCGGTTTCACGATTACGTATAAAGACACTGATTGTCATAGAGAAAAAGATGGTGGCAAGCAAAAATGGTACCATGAAACGCATAATATCCCAAGTGTTGCCCACATGTGGCAAATGAAATAGGCAAGGCACAACAAGCAACACGATAGGACTGAGTACCATATAAATACAAAAATATGCCAAGGCTCTACCACCAATAATACGTAAGGTACTGACACTCCGTGGGCGTCCGGGAATAACAAAGAGGTTGTTGTGTTCTTCGCGCGCCACACCACCTCGCATACAAATACCGAAGAAGAGTGTTTGGTGGAGAATCAGTATAAGAATTGGTGGAATAAGAAAAGACGAATATCCACCCGATGGCACGAATAGACTGACATCTTCGTATGGGACTGCCTGTGCAAGTGTTTCTGCTATGGGGGCAGCCATGCCGGTAGCCTCGTATCGACGAATCTCGATACTGCGCATCTCTCCCAACATAACTTTGTTGGCGGACATATAGACACCTTTCATGTAGAGGAAACTGGACATATCCGAATAGAGGGATATATGTGCAGTACGAAGAGAAGCCAAGTCTTTGGCAAACTCCGGCGGAAAATAAATTATCCCGTGTACTTTCTGGTCGCGCATCAGTCGCTGCGCTTCATCCATGGAGGTGCAGACATGCGTAATCTTAACCTCCGGTGTGGCTTCCCATTTGAAAATAAAATCACGGCTCTCTTGGCTACAACTAAGATCGACCACCGCTACAGGAATATCCTCCAGATCGTCATTCCAGTACAACAGATTGTAAATGACAGGATAAGCCAAGCCTGCCAGAAAAAAGATAATCATTACGCCCGGGTCACGAAAGACGGCTCGAAGTTCCCCTGTAAAAACATTCCACACATCGGCCATCAAAAGAAGTATATGTTTGCTTACGCGGTGTCTCATACTCGTTTATAATTCTGTAAGATAAGGGCTGCATGCAGTCTCCTATGAACGAACATAGGTAGCACCATGAAGCCTATTAGAATGGTGATTTCGACGATACTATTTTGCATGGGGGCAGCCATGAGCGCTTCGTTGACGTATATGTGGTAGAAATGGCGCAGTGAAAAAAGATAACTCAGTGCTTGCACAAAAGGCAACATACCCATGGTTGGGAAAGTAAAGCCGGAGATGGAGAAACTCAACATGCCATACAAAGCCCCCACACTGATGGCAGGACGCAATACCGGCATTGCCCCTATCAGCGTGATACCAACGCTTTCTACCGCAAAAACATAAAGTATCATACCGCCGATAAGACGAAGGTACGAACCGTTGACAGGGAAATGCATAAATTTGACCAGAATCGTCTCGCAACTGGTACCCAAGATGATGAAAAGGATAGTATAAGGAAGGAGTTTGCCTATCATGGCTACCGTGTAATTGTAATTAGCCACTTTCATCCACTCACGCGACGTTCCCATCTTAAGTTCAAATCCGATAGCGAAAATAGTCAACATCAAGATGATCAGTCCCAAGATACCGGGCAGAATGGTGGATAACAGATATACCGGATAGCTGGAGAACGGGTTGGCAATAAAGTGCCCCTCAATCATGACGGGTTGGATAAGATTTTGAATAATATTCTCGTCCATGCCACGTGCCCGCAGAGTTTGTTGCTGTACTGCGCCATTCGCCAAATTAGCCATCATAAACAGTTGCTTATATGCCGTATTAGCTCCCATGGTATAGGCATTGTTGACATAAAAACACAAATGAGGGCGACGTTGTGCCAAGATATCAGCGTAGAAGCGTTCCGGTATCTCCAGAAAGGCATAAATCTCCCCTCGCTGCATTGCCTCGCGGGCTTCACGATAGGTACCATACACAGCCACTACGTGAACCGACTGTGTGGCTTCCACCTCGTGGATAAAACGGCGCGAGATAGTGGACTCATCATGGTCAATGATAGCGATGGGAATACGCTGAGGCGTAGTTTCCTGCATGACACTCAAGAAGAAAAACGTGCAGAGAGCCATCACGATGACGGATGAGTAGATATACAGCGGACGGGCGAACATCTGATGAAGTTCACGCTTGGCAACGGCACCTATATCACGAATATTGCGTTTGAACTTATTCATTAACTGATACATCCTGCCTTTTATCGAACAACAATCGCAGTCATGCCCGGTCGCAAATTCGGAATATCTGCAATGGGGCGAGCCTTGACATTGAAGGTCTTGACATCATACTCGCCATTGGCTTTGGTGGCACGCCAGGTAGCATAACTGGCCATGACTTGAATGTAAGTCACACGCACCGGATAAATATTGTCCCCCAAAGCCGGAATACGAATCATGAGTTGTGTATCTATATGAATATCCCGCAGCATATCTTCACGGATGGCAAAGGTAAACCACGTGTCTGTCAAGTCAATGACCGACATGATCGGTGCTCCCTGCCCAACCAATTCCCCCACTTTGGGATAACGAGCCGAAACCTCACCATCCACAGGAGAAGTGAGGAAGAGTTCACTCTCGTAGCTCATCACTTCTTTGATAGCGCCATCAGCACGATCGACGAGAGCCTGTGCCGCCATCTTATCTTCATCCTGCGCACCATTGAGTGCCATACGATATTGCGTCTCGGCTGCCCGACGTGTGGCAACCGCTGCTTTGTACTGCGCCTCTACCTCATCTTTTTTCTGAGCAGACAGTACCCCCTTCTCATACATGGCTGATACACGTTCATAGGATTTGCGATAGACATCTTCTCCCACTTTGGCTTTCTGCAACAACTCGTATGCTCCCTCTATCTGCTCCTTGCGAGCCCCATGAATAGCTTTTTGGTTCTGTGCTTCTGCCGCACTGCGTGCTGCCATAGCCTGGTCTTTTTTTGCCAACAATTCGGGACTATTGATGATAACGAGCGTATCGCCTTTGTGCACCCGATCGCCCTCCTCGGCAAGAAACATATCAATACGCCCGGGTATCTTACCGGACACTCGATACTCGGTGGCTTCGGCCTCACCGGTGATGAGTATCTCCTCCGGTTGAATGGCAAATACGCCTACTAATGCTACTACAACGACTACTGCCACAAGGGCTATTATAC
>JAGHSR010000067.1 GCA_018065765.1 Candidatus Colicola coprequi | reverse complement strand
CCATAAAACAAGTGTGGCATCCAACATGGGACGTCTGCAAACGATGTACAATGTACTTCCATCACGCTCTTACCATTGGGAGATGGTACCTAACGAACGCATTATTGAATGCGAGGCACCGGACGGCATAGATATAACCAACGGCAGCGTTCGCATCGCTCGCTATGAGGATAATGGTGTCTGTGCCGGTATTGCCTATCAGAAACAACTCATCGTACTACCTCTTATGCTGGAGAGCGTAATTGAGTTTGAACAATTGTACCATGATTGTATTTCCTATTTGATGGACTAATCCATGAAAAAGAAGAACTTACCCATTTTAGAGAACATTCTCATTACTGACATCGCAGCCGAAGGTAAAGCATTGGCTCGCGTTCCTCATGGCGATGATGGGCAGGAGATAGTGGTATTTGTTCCCTACTGCGTTCCGGGTGATATAGTTGATTTGCAGGTTACAAAACGTAAACATTCGTTCATGGAAGCCCGCGTCATCCGCGTGGTTCAATACTCCAATCTTCGCTGCGAACCCGTATGCAAACACTACGGGACATGTGGTGGCTGTAAATGGCAAATTTTGCCGTATGCTGAGCAACTGCGCTGGAAACAACAACAGATTGTGGACAACCTCACACGAATCGGCAAAGTGTCTCTACCTCAAATAAGCCCTATCTTAGGCAGTCAACACATCTACCATTACCGCAATAAACTTGAGTTTACCTTTGCCGACCACAAGTGGCTCACCACGGAGCAAATGAAAGCCGGTGTACCATTCGAACCCGGATTGGGTTTCCATATTCCCAATTGCTTTGACAAAGTGCTGCAAATAGATGAATGCCACCTCATGAATGACATCAACAATTCTATTCGCAATACGGTTCGCACTTTCGCCATTGATCATGGACTCACATTCTACAACGAGCGCACCCATATCGGTCAACTGCGCAATCTTGTCATTCGTTCCAACCAAACAGGCGAACTGATGTTAATCGTTGTTTTTGGTGAACCGGTCACTGAACAAGGTATTGCCCTATTGCAAATGTTACAAACATCATTCCCGGAAATCATCAGTCTTAACTATGTGGTCAATACCAAACTCAACGACACGATTGGTGATCTCAATGTGTGCGTATTCAGCGGGCAAGACCACATCATAGAGACCATGGAAGACCTTCGTTTCAAAGTAGGTCCAAAATCCTTCTACCAAACCAACACCGAACAGGCGTACCAACTATACAAAGTGGCTCGCTCCTTTGCCTTCGATGGGCTTGACGAAGGTTTCAAACCTATCGTTTATGACCTATATACCGGCACCGGCACCATTGCCAATTTTGTAGCACACAAAGCAAGCAAAGTGGTTGGTATTGAGTACGTTCCAGAAGCTATTGAGGATGCTAAAGTTAATGCACAACTGAATAAACTATGCAATACTGAGTTCTTCGCCGGTGATATGAAAGATGTTCTTAACGATGATTTCATCGCTCAACACGGACGACCGGATATCATCATCACCGACCCGCCCCGTGCAGGTATGCACGAAGACGTGGTTCGTGTGATACTCAATGCCTCCCCGCAACGCATCGTTTATGTCAGTTGCAACCCTGCCACCCAAGCGCGAGATCTTGCTCTCTTAGACGAGAGATATCGCGTGACGCAAGTGCAGCCCGTAGATATGTTCCCACAGACACAGCATGTTGAGAATGTGGTTCTCCTCCAGCGTCGCTAATCTCGTTTCAAACTATGCTTCTCACTTTACTCAGTTTATTTTGGTTCGTCAGTTTTACCGACAAGAACACAGACTCCCATCTGGCGTTGGGCGAGCGTGCTGTAGTTCAACGTCAAAAATGGGATATCGCCATTGATTCGCTCGATTATAGTGTCAGTCCATCCTATCTCAACGCCCTACGTTCTACCGGAGCGCGCATTTGTCATACTTCGCGATGGATGAATGGCGCAACCATCGAAGCGGATAGCACTACTATTGCCTTGGTGGAAATGTTGCCATGTGTTCAATCTATCGAATTGACTCGCAACAACGTGTGCAATAACCCTCGATTTATGTCCCCACAACGATTACGCACTCCGAGTCAACAGGTTGTTGTGGATTACAATCTGGCACAGCAGCAACAGGACATGCAAAACATTACTCCACTCCACCTGTTAGGCTACAAGGGGCAAGGGATTCATTTGGCAGTCATAGATGGCGGCTTTCAGAATATTGATACACTATCTTGTTTTGACTCTATCCGTCCACGTCTTAGTACGTTTGATATGGCAGATTCCGAATACGATTTTAGCAGCAGCGAGGGCGCACATGGTTCATATTGTCTTAGCTTGATAGGCGGTTATACACAAATCAACCAACAGGTAGTGGGCGATACACTTACCCGAACGTACTACGAAGGAGCAGCCATAGATGCCACTTTCTACGCTATACGTTCCGAAGAAGAAGGTGTAGAGTCACCTAAAGAGTGTGACAACCTGCTCTCCGCCGTAGAGTTATGCGATAGTCTCGGCGTTAACATCATATCCGTGAGTCTTGGTTATAGCGAGTATGACGACACTACGTTCAATTTCACCTAAGCCGATATGGATGGTCAGAGCATCCGTGTCAGTCGTGGATTTGCCATCGCCGCCGCCAAAGGGATGCTTGTGTTGAACGCTGCCGGCAATGAAGGTTCCAAAGCGTGGTACTATATCTCTGCTCCTGCTGATGCTGACCATATTCTCACGGTTGGAGCGACAGATGTCAATCGGCAAATTGCTCCATTCTCGTCACGCGGTCCTAGTTTTGACCAGCGCGTGAAACCCGATGTGTGCGGTGTGGGATGGAAATCTATAATCATCAACCCAACCAACAACCAACCTCAATCTGGCAATGGAACCAGTTTTGCCTGTCCTCTGACTGCAGGAATGGCAGCTACATTGTGGTCAGCTCTACCCAACGAAAGCGCGATGCAGATACGTGAGCGCATCATTCGATCTGCCCATCAATACGACCAACCAGATAACGAGTACGGATATGGCATTCCCGATGCTATGAAAGCCTACCAAATGTCCATAGGCACGGGCACCAAAACGACATGTCTAACATCCCTTAAGCGCGGTGTTTATTATGAAAACGGACAAATAATCATTTTGCGCGATGGGGTTCGATACTCACTATTGGGACACACACTCTCGAATGCTACTCATTAACATAGGACACAAAAAAAGGGTAGCTGACTTCATCGCACCGCTACAACCTACTACCCTTGCTTCGGTCAAGACCTGGGGGAATTTGCAGGGAGCTGGTCGTGAAGGACTACCCTATGTGTTGACTTAACGTCACCGCTAAATCGGGCGCAAAGGTACTGCTATTTTTTGATATACACAAGATTTTGCTGGAAAATTTTCTTAAAAAGCGCATTTTATCTCAGTTACCTTTTGAACCCAACGAGGGTCAAGAACAACTGATAGACCGTCTCTGTCTATTTATGACACAAGACGGTGAGAGACCGTGTTTTGTTGCGACGGGATATGCTGGAACAGGTAAGAGCAGCGTCACCGGAGCTTTTGTTCGTGCATTGCAACAGATACAAGTTCCCTTTGTACTACTTGCCCCAACAGGACGTGCTGCGAAAGTGTTAGCACATTATTCTGGATTTCCTGCCTACACTATTCATAAGTGTATTTATCGCCGTGAGAGCGGGATAGGAGACCATTTCCAACTCGGTTGGAATACTCTCAAAAACGCCTTGTTCATTGTGGACGAAGCGTCCATGATAAGTGCAGACCGAGACAACGAGAGTTTTGGTAGCGGCAGTTTATTAGACGACCTCATTCGCTTTGTGTTTCAGACTCCGGACAACCATTGCCGCTTAATGCTCATAGGTGATGGAGCACAATTACCTCCCGTTGGTCATACCGTTTCGCCCGCTTTGGATGAGGACTACCTAAAAGGGTACGGATTACAAATCAGCCACGCCACACTCACCGAGGTTGCCCGCCAAGCCAAAGAAAGCGGTATCCTAAGCAACGCCACACGAATAAGAGAAATCTTATTCAACTCCCCCTCTCCCTCTCACTCCCCGGAGGGTCCCCAAAGAACTTGTTCGCATGGGGAGAGCGGAGGCACAAGTCGCCTGCTGATTAAGCAAAGCGGTATCAGCCTTAGCAACCTTGTTGCCGAACGCGATGTTTGCAAGTTAGATGGTCCGCAATTAGTGGAGGAAATAGAACGTAGTTATAGGGAAGTGGGCGAAGAAGAGACAATCATTCTAACTCGTTCCAACAAACGCGCCAACCTCTACAATCAAGGGATACGAGCCCAACTGCTTTGGAGAGAAGAACTGCTGACCACCGGTGATCGAGTGATGGTGAGCCGCAATAACTACTTCTTTACCGAGCAATATCAAGACCTACCATTTTTGGCTAACGGTGACTTATTTGAGGTTGTGCGGATAAGAAACGAACGCGAGTTATACGGTTACCGATTTGCAGATGTGAGCCTGCGGTCCATCGACTATGAATGGGAAATAGATGTTGTGGTGTGGCTGGATACACTCACCACCGATTCACCGGACAAAAACATTGCTTTACAAAAGGACTTATTTGGACGCGTTGCGGAGGATTATCCTGAAATCAAAAATAAAAAGAAGTTGTTCGAGGAGGTGAACCGATCCCCCTATTTCAACGCCCTACACATCCGCTACGCATACGCTATCACGTGTCATAAGGCGCAAGGTGGACAATGGAAACGCGTTTTTATAGATGCACAATTCCCTACACAACCCATCAACAAAGGTGGTACAACACCCTATACCGGCAACGTAGTGTCAATCACTCCCCAAGAACAATTGCGATGGCTGTACACGGCACTCACACGTGCAACAGAAAAAGTTTTTATACTTAATTACAATAAGTAGTGATTGACTTTCCCTAATTGTTCCACGCGTGGGTGGATAGCACTTCAAAAAGCGTGGAACTTTTTTGCATTTTCATCCCTTGCGCAAAAAAAATCTGCCTATGCTTGCCCATTTGATAAATTTGTAGTAATTTTGCAAGCAAAATAAGTATGCAAACGATTTGTGCCATATCAACCCCGCACGGGGCAGGAGGAATAGCCGTTGTGCGCGTCAGCGGTGACGCAGCCATTCGTATTGCCGACACGTTGTTTCAAGGTAAACAGCGGCTGATGGATATTCCCAATAACATCAGTACACACGGATACATTGTGCGTGATGGCGTTACATTGGACGAAGTGATGGTAACAGTGTTTCGTGCCCCCCACTCTTTCACGGGAGAAGATACAGTAGAAATAGCCTGTCACGGCAGTTTGTACGTTCAGCAGGAGTTGGTCCAATGGCTCATCAACGCAGGGTGCCGGATGGCTAAAGGCGGCGAGTTTACCCAGCGGGCATTCATCAATGGGAAAATGGACCTAAGTCAGGCAGAAGCCGTTGCCGACCTGATAGCCGCTGAGACACGAGCAGAAAAAGACTTAGCACTCAGTCAGTTGCGCGGAGGTATTTCCAACGAAATAGCTGATATCCGTGAACGACTACTAAAACTGAGCAGTTTGCTAGAATTGGGACTGGACTTCGCCGATCATGAAGAACTGGAATTTGCTGACAGAAGCGAGTTGCTTGCCTTGGCAGACCGGTTGGAGCAACACCTGACCCGTCTGACGAATTCATTTGAGACAGGTAATGCCATTAAGAATGGTATTCGCGTGGCTATTGTAGGCAAAGCCAATGCCGGCAAATCCACCCTGTTGAATGCCCTTGTAGGCGAAGATCGCGCTATCGTGAGCGACATAGCAGGCACAACACGCGACACCATAGAAGAAAGAATAGTGGTGGATGGGCAGTTGCTTCTGCTGACAGATACAGCCGGACTGAGAGAGACCAACGACCAAATAGAACGACTGGGCATAGAACGCAGTCACAAAGCAATAGAAAAAGCACAAATCATCATCGAAGTGATTGACGCCACCAACGGTGTTCCCTGCATAGAAGGCGATAATGTGGTGCATGTCTTCAACAAAATAGACCTCATGGAATGCAAAATGCAGGACCCTAACCCAGACCTTTCCCCTCATAGGGCAAGGGGGAGAGTGGTTTATATGAGTGCAAAAAACGGCGAAGTGTCGGAACTAATAGAGATACTTCGTGAAATGATCAAAACACACCATCACGAAGGAGCTATTGTATCCAACGCACGCCACTATGAGGCTCTATGCCGTGCCAAAAAAGCCATCATAGCCGTGAAAGCCGGATTAGAAGAAACGCTGAGCGGGGAGTTCATATCCATGGATCTCAAGGACTGTTTGGATGCTTTGGGAGAAATAACAGGACAAATAACGAGCCAAGAAGTGCTCAACAATATATTCAGTAAATTCTGTATAGGAAAATGATTTTATCTATGACCGGTTACGGCAAGGCAGAGTACATGCATGCCGACCACAAAACTGTCATCGAAATTCGTAGTGTCAACTCCAAACAACTGGACCTGACACTTAAGACCGCCAATTTATTCCGAGACCGTGACCCACAAATTCGGGCTCTACTCCAACCCACTTTGGAACGTGGTAAAGTAGATGTAAGTATTTATTTGGAACAAGATGCACAATGCACGGCGCACGATTGGACTCCCATCAACAAAGAGGCCTTTGCATATTATTACAAAGAATTGGCCGAATTGCAAAGCACCTTGGGTATCTCGGGCAACCAAAACATCATAGAAGCCATCCTGCGCTTACCCGATGTGATGTGCATCAACTCAGAGAAGCAATTGAGTGATGAGGAATGGGAGAAAACACAAATTTGTATCAAAGAAGCTTTGGAGCATTATCAGGCATTCCGCATACAAGAAGGTGCCTCACTGGAAAACATGTTCCGTGAAAAATTGGACGGCATAGAAGAACTGTTGGCGGAGGTAGAACCTTACGAAAAAGGACGTGTACAGAAAATAAAAGAGCACTTACTGCAAAACCTGGACAAGTTGGCAGAACAGACCAAACAAGCCGTTGACAAAAATCGACTGGAAGCCGAGCTGATATACTATTTGGAGAAGTTGGATATAACAGAGGAAAAAGTGCGACTGACCAATCACATCAAGTATTTCCGCGAGACATTGTCGGGCGAAGGCACCGGTGTTGGCAAGAAACTCGGCTTCATCGCCCAAGAGATGGGACGCGAAATCAACACATTAGGAAGCAAATCCAATCAATCGGAAATGCAAATCATCGTAGTTAAGATGAAGGACATATTGGAACAAATCAAAGAACAAGTATTGAACGTGCTATGATATTGATATTTAGTGCCCCCAGTGGAGCGGGCAAATCCACATTGGTTAACTATCTACTCTCACAACGTGACGACTTAGAGTTTTCCGTCAGTTGCACAACTCGCGCACCTCGCGGGCAAGAAGTGAATGGCAGAGAATACTATTTCATTACGAATGAAGAGTTTCTGGAACGAGTAAACAAAGGCGAGTTTGTGGAGTATGAGAACGTGTATTCCGGCACGTACTACGGAACCCTTCGTAGCGAAATAGAACGCATAGAAAACAAAGGACATCACGTCGTCTTTGACGTGGACGTAAAGGGAGGAATACATTTGAAGCAAATATTCGGAGACAAGGCTTTGAGTATATTTGTGGCACCACCTTCTGTAGAAGAACTGCGTCGCCGGCTGATAGGTCGCGCAACCGACAGCATGGAAAAGATAGAGGAACGCGTAAAGAAAGCGTCCATAGAAATGGAAGACAGCAAGCACTTTGACCACATCATTGTAAATGATAATCTCGAAATAGCAAAAAGCAAATTTTTGAGAGTAATTGAAGAAAAGTTTGCTTAATACTTGACTAGGCACAAAAGAAACATCTCACGTGGCAAGAATTGGTATCTACGGAGGGTCGTTCAATCCCATACATTTTGGGCATATCGGTTTGGTCAGATGGATAACAGAACATACTGATCTGGATGAGGTATGGATGATGGTCAGTCCCAACAACCCACTGAAAGACTCGTCCGTGTTAGTCGATGAGCAGGTTCGTTTGGAAGAAGTGAAACGAGTAGTGCAGGACATCCCGCACGTGAAGGTTTCAGACTTTGAGTTTGCCCTACCCCGCCCATCCTACACTGCCAATACATTGCGTGAATTGCAGCGAGCCTATCCAACAGACGAATTTACCCTGATAATTGGAGAAGATAATTGGACTATCTTTAATCGCTGGCGTGAATGGGAATATATATTGGAAAATTTTCGCATAATGGTATATCCCAGACATGGAGAGACAGAAGGCAACTCTATCCGGTATGAAGGGCAAGGTGATACAAGGGTGTTATTTTTGAGTCAAGCCCCCTATTATGATATATCATCAACCCAATTGCGTGCACAAATGCCAACGAAAACGCAAAACGCAAATAAATAAAAAGAACAAATAAATTTGCATAGATAAAAGAATATTTGTACCTTTGCAGCGGAAAATAATTATCACATAATATAAAAATGACACGTACCACATTTAATCGCCTTCGTGAAGTGAAGGATAGTTTGCCACACGGCAGTTCGGCTGTGATTGCCAACGAACTTGGAATTGCAGCCGATGATGTTCGGGATTTTTTCAGCGGCAATGCCAAAGCGGATAGTGGCTATCACTTGGAGCCGGGTCCCGATGGAGGGATTGTTATGCTGGACAACACACGCATCTTGGAAGTTGCCCTGCGCTTGGCATGGGAAGTGAAAAATGCAATTTAAATAATCTTATTTTATAAATGAAAAACACTATTC
>JAGHSR010000003.1 GCA_018065765.1 Candidatus Colicola coprequi | reverse complement strand
CTACCCACTACCCTCTAACCCCTGCCTCTAACCCCTACCTCTTACCCCCTATGCCTTCTGCCTTTTGCCTTCTGCCTTCTGCCTTTCGCCTTTCGCATTTTGCATAAAAAAAGTTTGCCCATTTGGAAATTTTGTACTACCTTTGTAGCCGAAAGCAAAAGTAAATCACCAATCACAAATAACCAACGCCGAGCAAAGCGAGCGATCGTTTGAGCAAAGCGAAATAAGAATTACAAATGAAAAAGTTCTTTTTTGTCTTTATGGCACTCACAGCTATCGCATTGGTAGGCTGCAAAGACAACAACGATGAACCCAATCCGCCTGTACCACTAAAGGACTCTGCCGACTATGTGGTATATGGCACCATCTTCACTGCCGAGCAAGACCGCAACGGACAGTATGTGATGGCGAATGTGATGGCAGTGGGAGACGACCGTTTTATTTACGTAGGCGATACGGCTGGTGTACGGAAATTTATCAAACCGAGTACCAAGATTATTGACTACACGGACAAAGGTATCATCATTCCGGGCTGCTACGACGGACACGCGCACTACTTGATGGCAAATGCTTTGAAGCTGATGGGCGGACCGGCTCCCACTATCGAGACTACGGTGTCGGAATTTATGGAGATGGTAAAGACTGCTTACACTCAAGCCAAGAAGGAAGGCAAGTCTTCTATCTATGGCTTTGGATGGATGTATCAAGCATTTGAGTATACGGGTATGCCAACACGCCAACAATTGGACTCTATCTGTCCGGACATTGCGCTGTATGTCAACGATTCCGAAGGACATAAGGGTTTGGCAAACACGCTGTGCTTGCAGAATGCCGGTATCATAGATAAGGACGGCAATGTGCTGATTCCCAAAATCCGTGGTGGCGAGATTAGCATGGATAAGGATGGCAAACCTGACGGACTGCTCAAAGAGCAAGCCGGCACCTATGTTCGCACGCGTGGTATTAACTTTGAAGAGATTTTCCCTATTTCCTTAGCCCAATCAGCCGTTGATTTATCGCAGAAACAACTGCTCTCTCAAGGGTTTGTCTCGTACATGGACGGATGGTCAAATATCTATGGAACGAATGCTTTCTATGAGGGAGCCAAGTCGCTTGACAGAGACGGCGGGCTTCATCTGTTGTTAGGCTTGAGTTACGAGTTCGAGAGTTCGTGTGCAAGTGTAGAGGACGAATTGGGAAAGGCGAAAGAGACAAAGAAATACACCGGCGGTCACATCAATGCCGACTATGTCAAAATCTTTATTGATGGTACAGTAGAGAGTGGCACGGGACTCACGATAGAACCATATCAACACACTCCGTTCGGCCATGGTATAGCTAACTGGGAGGAAGACGAGGTGTCTAAAATTACTCGCCTCGCCAATGCGAATGGCATGACTATGCACATTCATACGATGGGGGACGCTGCCGTTAACCGTGCCGTGAATGCTTTTGTAGCATCCAACCATCCCGAAGCCCGCAATACCGTAGTACACTGTCGTAATGTGCCGGAGGCAGATTTTGCTCGAATGGCGCAGAACAATATCGTGGCTGTTAGCGGAATGCTGTGGCACGGAATGGGAGCCGAGATAGCAGAGGGGTTAGATGAACTTCTTCCTGTAAATTATAAAGGCAAAGCTTATCCGATGGCATCGTATTTTAATGTAGGAGCCGTTATGACCTCTCATTGTGACTATCCAGCCACTTCAGGTTCGCCAACTGACCCATTCGGCATCATGGAGATTGCCGTTACAGGGCAAATGCATGCAGATGACGGACTAAGTCCTGTTTTCTGGAAAGAGGAGCTTATCACTCGTGAACAAGCCTTGCAGGCACTTACCATCAACGGTGCTTACCAAATGCACGTAGAGGACGAGCGTGGAAGTATCAAGCGAGGCAAATATGCTGACTTCGTATTAGCAGACAAGAATGTTCTCACTTGCCCTGCTACGGAGATTCACTCCACCCAAGTGGTTGCTACTTATTTCGAGGGGAAGAAGGTGTATGATCCTCTAAGCCCCGATCCTGTCCCCTAAGAGTGTAAAGTTGAGAGTTTAGAGTTAGACCCTACCCCAACCTCTCCCTGAAGGGAAGGGAGAGAAGTGTTGAATGCTGAATGCTGAAGAAACAAAAACACGTCCGTCAGAAACGATGGACGTGTTTTTTTGTTACTTGAGTCAGAAAACTTACTTGAGGCGGAGGAATGCGATGCCGAAACGATCGACTGCTGCTCGCTCCAGTTGTTCACGTGCTGAAGGGTCAGCAATCGAGATGAGCAGTTTAGCACGTTCTGCCAAGGACTTATTACGCAAATAAACGATACCGTGTTCCGTAACAATGTACTGCGGCTGGAAACGAGTAGTCACTACACCCGCACCCGGCTGAAGATGTGCCACTATCTTACTCTGTCCCTTGGACGTGAGACTCTGCATAGCCAGGAAGCACTTGCCGCCCTCTGCCAAAGCCGAACCGTAGAAGAAGTCGTGTTGTCCACCGACACCACTAATGACCGTGTCACCAATGGAATCAGCACAAATCTGTCCTGTGAGGTCAATCTCCAGTGCCGAATTGATTGACATAGGGCAAGGATTTTGACGAATGACCTGAGGGTCGTTGGTGAAGGCTACGTCGTGAATCTCGATATCGTTGTTGTAGTCAATATAGTCGTACAACGCACGGCTACCCAGTACAAGACTACCTACCGACTTGCCCGGAAGCACTTTCTTGAGCGAGTTATCAATGACTCCCTTGCGTATGAGAGGCAATACACCATCGGTAATCGCTTCCGTGTGCAAACCTAAATGTTGGTGCGTTGAGAGCGCATTGATGACCGCATTGGGGATACCTCCTACACCAATCTGCAAGGTTGCTCCGTCGGGAATCTCGTTGGCAATGAAATTGCCAATACGAGTATCAATAGCCGATGGCGTAGGCGTAGGCACTTCTACCAAAGGTTCATCAACACGGCACCAAGCGGTAATCTTGGAGATATGTATCTTAGCCGGTCCCTGCGTGTGAGGTACAGATGCGTTCATCTGAGCAATGATCGTATGGGCACATTCACAAGCCGAAAAAGCGATATCAGCACTCATACCGAACGAGCAAAAACCCTCTTCATCCGGCGTGGAGACTTGCAAGAATGCTACATCTACAGGCAACTGACGCGTACGGAACAAACTGGGCACTTCTCCCAAAAAAACAGGTATCGTATCCGCCGAACCATCACGCATCGCATGACGAAGATTATTTGGAACAAAAATAGATAGAGCTCTGAACGAATCTATCAACTCCGGTTTGGCATAAGGTGCATCCTCCGGATGTACACCAAAGCCCGAAATAAGAGTCACATTACGCAGTTCTGCCGCACGTTCGGTCAGCGCCTTGAGAAGCACCACCGGAATGGACGTACTGCCCTGAACCACTATGGTATCACCGCTTTTGACGAGGCTGACAGCCTCTTGAGGAGATGAATATTGCATAAGTTTGTGAGTAGATTAGAGGTTAAGCAAAATCCATGTTGAACTGACGAAGACGCTCTTCGAGCAAGGGGTATTGATCCTCACGAATAGCGGATGCACAGCCACGCAATCCCTCACGCATTGCCCCTGTCGATTTGAGCGAAATGGCTGATATGCCGTAGTAGATGAGTTTGTTGAGCAGAGCCTCTCCTGTCCAGTCCTTGTAGCCGAACGTAAAGAAGAAGCCATCCCCTACAGGACGTCCATCCGCATCGGTATCGTAAATGATACGGAAACCATTGCGCAACATCATCTCCTTAATCTTCTGCGCGCGACGCGCGTACTCGCGCGTGTTTTCTACAAAACGTATCTCACCCTTGCAAGCGGCTTCAAACATAGCAGCCATCGCGTATTGCACACTATGTGCCACACCCGACGAAAGAGCATACAGAACAATATATACGAAATTGCGCAAGAACTGACCGTCGTTGCCGTACCGTTCTGCCAAAGCAGGGAAACACTTATGTGCCAACTCAGGCTCCATAGCCACAATAGCACCACGCTGACCTGCATAAGAGAACATCTTAGAACAAGAAATCATGTGAACACAGTTGTGCGTGTAGCGACCTACGGAAGGTTGGTAAGGTGCTTGATAAGGCACACCGCGGTTGGTCTCGCGGAAGTCCATATTGAGATATGCCAAGTCCTCAATAACGAGAACATCGTACTTGTCTGCCAAACGACCTATAACCTCCAGTTCCTGTTCCGTCAAGCACATCCATGACGGGTTGTTGGGATTGGAGAAAAGCATAGCGGCTATGCGGCCTGTTTGGAAATGACGTTCGAGTTCCGCCTCAAGTTTATCACCTCGGAAATCAGCCACATCAAATGCGTCCACGCGCACACCAATCACCTTGCACTGCTGTTTCTGAACCGGGAAACAGGGGTCAACAAAAAGAACGGTGTCTTTCTGTTTGGAGAGTTGATTCATGGTCATGTTGAGGGCAAAAGCAGCTTGCATAGAACCTACTGTAGGCACGATACAATCCTCAGGGATATCCAGTCCAACAAATGCCTTGACGAACTCAGAACCCCAGTGCTTGACCTCCGGAATACCGGTGATGATGGGGTATTTGGCACCTTTACCTGCGAGCAAAGCCTTGTGCTCAGCCTCTATACCTATCATCTCGGCGGGGAGACCGGGTTCGCCCAACTCCATGTGGACGAACTCGACTCCGGTCGCTTTCTCTATATCCTTGACAACTCCGACGAGCTGGCGGATGCTGGCGGCACCTAACTCTTGTGCGTTGTGCAGACCAAACGCTGCGCAGGTGCTATCTACAAGCTGTTTATTTAATGGAATATTCATAACCTGCCTCCACTGCTGCTACGTTCTTGTTAACAATCTCTTCGCCCTTACGAGCAAATACGCGCTCTACACCGGCAATCATCTTGTCGTGATCAATGCCGAGCATAGGAATAGCTGCACCAAGAAGAACCATATTGGCTGCTTGTGCAGGAGCACCGGCTGCCTTAGCTAACGCATCTACGTCAAGCAAAACGTGGTTCTTGATAGCCTTAACGCGCTCCAATACAGACTCCAATTCGGGGTAGTTGGGCACGTTAACAAATGGAATAGATGAGGTAACAATCCAACCTTCGGGTTTGAGATAAGGAACATAGCGCAGAGCTTCCATAGGCTCCAATGAGATGATAAGATCTGCTCCGCCCTTCTCTATCAAGTCGGAATGGATGGGATCGGAACTGAGACGCAGGTTACTCTGAACATCTCCTCCACGTTGGGACATACCGTGAACTTCTGCCTGTTTGAGATACAAACCCTCGTTGAGGGCTGCTTCACCTATAACGGTGGCGATACTGAGGATTCCCTGACCGCCTACACCGGCTAAAATAATATCTTTTTTCATAAAAATGTACAATTTAAGTA
>JAGHSR010000110.1 GCA_018065765.1 Candidatus Colicola coprequi | reverse complement strand
TATATATATATTAGAAACATCTGCCACTATCTGCCACTATGAATCTTCCAACTCGTTAATAATATCTTTCATATCTTGCTGATTATTAGTTTTTTCTACTACAAAATAACCGCGTTTCCCGCCTGTCGTTTTGAGTGGCAGATAATGGTGGCAGATAAGCAACCGCCCCAACACGCTTAGTGCCATCGGCTGCCGTATATTGCCCAAGAAGGACAAACGAGCACTGATTTCGGCGGCGGTGCGGAAGACGGCATTGGGTGTGTCTTTGGTGGCAGGGCAGCAGGTCAAAATCGCATGTCGCGTGTGAAAAAACGAAATTAAATTTGCCCATTTGATAAATTTGTAGTACCTTTGTGCGTTGATTGGTGATTTATGTCAGAACTCATAGAACACGAGGGAATAATTGTTTCATTGGAAGGCAACAAAGCCGTTGTGAAAATTGTGCAGGCGAGTGCTTGCAGCGAGTGTCGTGCCAAATCAATGTGCATGTCCGGTGAGGCCAAAGAGAAAATACTCGAATGCGATACCTCAGGACAGATATGGCAAGTGGGGGAGAAAGTGCTTGTGCTCGTTTCGGAACGGCTGGGTTGGAAGGCAATCCTATTGGCATACATAATGCCTTTTGTGGTGCTCATCAGCGTGGTGGCAGGGTTGGATATGTGCATGCAGAGCGAGGCTCTGGTGGGCACGATAGCCTTGTGCGCAACGGGTGTGTATTACATTGTCCTGTCCTTGTTTAAGGGACGACTGCAAAAGCAGTTCTCGTTTTGGATGAAGAAACGAGTGGAGAGTAGAGGTTAGAGATTAACACAAAAAAATAAACAACATGAATTTAGTAGTAATTTCTTTGCTCATTCTGGGCGTTACAGGCCTTGTGGCAGCTGTGTTGCTGTACATGGTGGCTCAGAAGTTCAAGGTGGAGGAAGACCCTCGCATCGATGAAGTGCAGGCCGTGTTGCCCGGTGCTAACTGTGGCGGATGCGGTTTTGCAGGATGCCGTGCACTGGCTGAGGCTTGTGTTAAGGCGGACACGCTCGATGGTCTGCTCTGCCCGGTAGGAGGTGCACCTACGATGACCAAAGTGGGTGAGATCCTCGGTCTCGCAGCGGTAACTGCCGAACCTAAGGTGGCAGTTGTTCGTTGCAACGGTGTTTGTGAGGCTCGGCCTCGCACGAGTGAGTATGACGGTGTCAAGTCATGCCAAATCCTCAATAGCCTCTATGTGGGCGAGACGGCTTGCCCGTTTGGCTGCTTAGGCTGTGGCGATTGTGTGGCTGCATGTCAGTTTGGTGCATTATCCATGGATCCTGTGACAGGGCTGCCTCAGGTAGATGAGGAGAAATGTACCAGTTGCGGCAAGTGTGTCAAAGCGTGCCCACGCGGTATCATTGAACTTCGCAAGAAAGGGCCTAAAGGCCGCCGAATGGTGGTTGAGTGCGTCAACAAGGACAAAGGTGCTGTGGCTCGCAAGGCGTGCTTGAATGCGTGTATCGGTTGCGGCAAGTGCCAAAAGGAGTGCCAGTTTGAAGCTATCACTGTGGAGAACAACTTGGCATACATTGATCCTGAGAAGTGCCGCTTATGCCGTAAATGTGAAGAGGCTTGCCCGACGGGAGCTATTCATGCAGTCAATTTCCCGGCTCGCAAACCGAAAGTAGAAGAACCCAAAAAAGAGGAGGCTACCGTATGACAACGTTTAAGATAGGCGGAGTACATCCGCATGACAATAAGTCGTATTCGGCACACCAACCTATCACGGAGTGCCCACTACCTGCTAAAGCAATTATCCCACTCATTCAGCATATAGGTGCTCCGGCACAAGCCGTAGTGGAAAAGGGACAACAAGTCAAAGTGGGCGAACTGCTGGCTAAGGCAGGCGGTTTTGTTAGTGCTAACATCGTATCACCGGTCAGTGGTACGGTTACCAAAATTGATTCAACCATCGACGCTTGGGGCATGAAAATGCCTGCCATCTTCATGGATGTGGAGGGCGATGAGTGGTTAGAAACGATTGATCGCACTCCGGATATTGTGACAGAGTGCAATCTTGAACCCAAAGAGATCGTTGACCGTATTGCCGCAGCCGGTATCGTTGGTTTGGGCGGTGCGTGTTTCCCAACGCAGGTCAAGCTGCTTCCGCCTCCGGGCAAGAAAGCCGAAGTGCTGGTGGTCAATGGGGTAGAGTGTGAACCTTATCTGACCTGTGACCATCAATTGATGTTGGAGCATGGCGAAGAGATAATGATAGGTATCAAAATCTTGATGCGCGCTCTGGGTATCAATCGTGCGGTAATAGGTATCGAACGAAACAAACCCGACGCTATCGCTCGTATGCAAGAGCTGGCGGCTCAGGTTCCCGGTGTGGAAGTGAAAGCGCTCAAACTCAAGTACCCGCAAGGCGGCGAGAAACAACTCATCGATGCCTGCATAGGTCGCCAAGTACCCAGTGGAGCACTGCCTATCGAGGTGGGAGCGGTAGTGGATAATGTGGCTACCATATTTGCGGTTTATGAAGCGGTTCAGAAAAACAAACCTCTCATTTCGCGTGTCATGACCGTGACCGGAAAGAGCTTGTCCAAGCCCGGTAATTACTTGGTACGTTTTGGTACTCCGTTGAGCGACGTGGTTGCTTTGGCAGGAGGTGTTCCCGAAGATACCGGCAAGATTATCGGTGGCGGTCCTATGATGGGACGCGCTATGAACAATATCGACATGCCCGCCAACAAACGGACGAGTGGCTTGCTCTTCCTGCCTGAGAAGGAGAGCCGTCGTCAGCAGCCGGAGAATTGTATCCGTTGCGGTAAGTGCGTCAGTGCCTGCCCAATGGGATTGGAACCCTACTTACTCTCCAAGCAGGCAGAGTTGGCTATGTGGGACGAAATGGAGAAGCACGACGTGATGGATTGTATCGATTGCGGCTGCTGTCTATTCACTTGCCCCAGTCATCGTCCTCTATTAGACTACATCCGCATGGGTAAAGGCAAAGTGGGCGGTATCATTCGTGCCCGTCAGGCTGCTGCTAAGGCTGCTGCTGAGGCTGCTAAAAAATAGGTTATGAATTAAAATCCAAAGTTTTATGAAAAATCTTATTGTATCTCCTGCACCTCACGCTCATAGCGGTGACTCGGTGCGTAAAAATATGCTTCTTGTCATAGGAGCTCTGTTGCCTGCCTATGCGGTCAGCGTGGCTGCTTTTGGATGGGGAGCCCTAATCACAGCAGCCATCAGTGTGGCAGCTTGTGTGTTGTTTGAGTGGCTGATAGCTAAGTTCTTGCTCAAGGAGCAACCTACTATTGGTGACTGCTCCGCCATCTTGACAGGTCTGTTGCTTGCATTCAACCTGCCATGTAATCTGCCTTGGTGGATTGTGATAATCGGTGCACTGGTAGCTATCGGCGTTGGTAAAATGACTTTCGGAGGATTGGGACAAAACCCCTTCAACCCTGCGCTGGTGGGACGTGTGTTCCTGCTGATTTCGTTCCCTGTACAGATGACCACCTGGCCTCGTCCGTTGGGTTTTGCCACCTCGTATGTGGATGCCGCTACAGGAGCTACTCCATTGGCAACTCTCAAACAGATTGTCAAAGGCGGTGATACAGGTCTTATTGACCAACTGCCTGACCTGTGGAGCACCTTTGTTGGTTATATGGGCGGTTCACTCGGTGAAGTGTGTGCTTTGGCATTGCTCGCAGGTGGATTGTTCCTTATCTGCACCAAAGTCATCACGTGGCATATACCTGTATCTATCTTGGCAACGATGGCATTGTTTGCTTGGATTGCATGCCCGGAAGGCATGTGCCCTGGCCAATATATTGGACTAACTCTCTGCACGGGTGGTGCTATGTTGGGTGCTTTCTTTATGGCAACCGATTATGTTACCTCGCCTATGGTAGGATGGGGTAAGATTATTTTTGGTGTAGGCATAGGTGTGATAGTGATGGTTATCCGCACGTGGGGAGCTTATCCCGAAGGTATGTCCTTTGCTATCCTGATTATGAACGCTTGCGTTCCTCTGCTCAATCGTATTCGTCCAAAACGCTTCGGCGAAAAAAAACAATAGGAGGTCACAATTATGGCAAAATTAGAAAGTACATTTAAGAATATGGCTCTGTCGCTGACCAGTATTGCGTTGGTAGCAGCCGTAGCACTCGGTTGTGTATATCTGTTTACAACCGAACAAATAGAACAACAGAAACAGGCTACTCAGAATGCAGCTCGTGTGGCTGTGTTGAACGGACAGGAAGGAACTCCTGTAGAGGTAGCAGTCGATGGTTTCGGCGGTACCATGCGTGTGATGGTGGGCTTTGCTCCCGATGGAACGATCCTCGGTTACGAAGTGCTGGAACACAGCGAAACTCCGGGTTTGGGTGACAAAGCCGGTTCGTGGTTCAAGAATGCAGACAAACCCGCTCAATGCATCGTTGGTCGTCAGGCAACGGGACAATTCACTGTGTCTAAGGACGGTGGAGATGTGGACGCTATCACAGCTGCTACTATCTCATCGCGCGCTTTCCTCAAAGCAGTCAATGAAGCTTATGCTCAGTTCCAACAGGAAAACGGTGTGCAAGTGGAAGCTGCTTCCTGTGCAAGCCAGATGACGCAACCTAAGTCAGAAATCGTAGAAGAAAAGGAGGCTAACAATGAATAATGCTGTTAAAACACTGACCAATGGTATCCTCAAGGAGAACCCGACTTTTGGTCTGGTATTGGGTATGTGCCCCACGTTGGCTACTACCACTTCTGCCGTCAACGGTATGTCTATGGGACTGGCTACCATGTTTGTGCTCGTGTGCTCCAATGTGGTGATCTCTCTTCTCAAAAACGTCATTCCGGACAAAGTGCGTATCCCCGCTTTCATCGTGGTTATCGCTACTTTCGTGACGATGGTTCAACTACTCATGCAGGCTTATCTGCCCGGCATTTATGCAGTGCTCGGACTGTTTATCCCGCTGATTGTGGTTAACTGTATTGTGCTCGGTCGTGCTGAGGCTTTTGCTGCCAAAAACAACGTAGGACTCAGCGCCCTGGATGGCGTTGGGATGGGCATCGGTTTTACCTTGTCTCTGACGGTTATCGGTGCTATTCGTGAGTTCTTGGGCACAGGATGTGTCTTTGGCGCGCATATCTATAGCGACCAATATGGTATGCTTATCTTCGTTTTGGCTCCCGGCGCATTCATCTGCTTGGCATATGTGATGGCATTGGTACAAAAACTTATGAAATAAGAAATCACAAATAACAAATCACAAATCACAAATCACAAATCATAAGCTATGATTTACTTTTTGATATTCATTAGTGCAATCTTTGTTAATAACATCGTATTGTCGCAGTTTCTCGGTATATGCCCATTTTTGGGTGTTAGTAAGAAAATCGACACAGCTCTCGGAATGGGTGCTGCCGTAACGTTCGTGCTGACATTGGCAACGGTGGTCACTTACCTGCTGCAGAAACTGCTGGTGCTTTGGTCAGTAGAGTTCCTCCAAACTATCTTGTTCATTTTGGTCATTGCTGCTTTGGTGCAGATGATAGAAATTATTCTCAAGAAGATTTCTCCATCCCTCTACCAGGCTCTGGGTGTTTTCCTGCCCTTGATTACCACCAACTGCTGCTTGTTGGGTGTGGCTATCCTTGTAGCCAATGGCACCAACAAACTGCCCGGAGCTATGGAGCATAACCTGCTTTCCGGAACGGTCTTTGCTTTTGCTACCGCCCTGGGATTTGCGCTGGCACTGATTCTCTTTGCAGGTATCCGTGAGCAATTAGCCATGAACAAAGTGCCCAAAGCCATGCAGGGAACACCTATCGCTCTGTTGACAGCCGGTTTGTTAGCTATGGCATTCATGGGATTTAGTGGTGTTGTGTAGTATGAAACACTATGCCCTTATTGCGTGCAGCCTCGTTCTACTGCTGTGCGCTTGCCAACCACAACAGGACATCGTTGTTCTATTTGACAACGATGCCCATTGTGCTGTCGATGGGTATGCTATGATGGCGGCTATGCGTGATTCTGTACTTGAACAAACACCTTATGTAGCAGTCGTCAGTGCTGGTGACTTTGTGCAAGGTGATGTAGTTGGCAGTATTTCACGTGGACAATAT
>JAGHSR010000150.1 GCA_018065765.1 Candidatus Colicola coprequi | reverse complement strand
CTCTCGACTATAGCGCAGGTATCATGCCTAAACTCATTGTCGTTCCTGCTGACGATCCACGTGTGTTGGTTCACGACGCTAAGATGGTTGATCCTACTCTCCATCGTATGCTGGCTCTCATGGGACAAGAGAAGTACACCGATGTTCAAAATGCTGAACTCGAACCCGAACTGCCTATCGCTCTCGGTGTCATCCGCGATGTAGAGGCTGAGACCTACGACCAGGCTGTTAACAACCAGATTGAGGAAGTTAAGACCAAGGCTAAAGCCAAAACATTTGACGAACTCTGCCTCACTCTTGAGCATTGGGAGATGTAAAATCCCCACCAAATAGCAAAAATAGCAAAATTTTCGCAAGAAAGTTTTGCTATTTTGTTTTTTTGTTGTACCTTTGCACGAAATTTGCGTAGAGTCTCTGGCGATCGGCATATCGCAGTCCGAAGTTATTGACATCGGAAGCGAGAACAGTAGTGCATACTCCACGCGAGGTAACCATTAAAATCAATCAGAACAATGGATTTGATGAAGATTGCCGAAGAGGCATTTGCTGGTGAGAAGAAAGAGTTCCCAGCTTTCGCAGCAGGTGACCAGGTCACTGTTGCTTATCGTATTAAAGAAGGTAACAAGGAGCGTATTCAGGAGTTCCGTAGCGACGTGATTGCAATTCACGGTGCCGGCGACAAGAAACGTTTCACGGTTCGCAAAATGTCAGGCAACGTTGGTGTTGAGCGTATCTTCCCAATGGACAGTCCTTTCATTGAAAGCATTACCGTCAACAAGTACGGTAAAGTTCGTCGCGCTAAATTGTATTATCTGCGTGACCTCACCGGTAAGAAAGCTCGTATTCCAGAAAGACGAGTTAAGTAAAAGCAAAAACAAAAGAAAGCCGCTCTACATAGGGCGGCTTTTTTTTGTAGAAGCCCCCCGAAGGGGGGGGGATTAGAGTGGAGAGATTAGAGATTAGAGATTAGAGTTTAGTGCTGTTGGAGAGTTTAAAGTTATAGAGGCATAGAAAGGTAGAAAAATGATAGAGAAGAATCATTCGTTCATGCAATGGCATGGTACTTTGTAATTTGTTACATCAAAAAGGAATGACACCTTAACACCTATCTCCAAATTGCCCCATGAAGGAAGGATAGAACTATCCAATACACTATGGAATTTCAAATTACGTTGTAAGTCTGCCTGTGACCAAGTCCTAACATCCATGTTGACTTGAGAATAATCAACGATAGATAAACTTTGTTCATTATTCATAGGAAAAGCATATTCACCGAATAGTGCAATTCGCAAATCGGCTTTACGGCTCAATGGGACGAGATAGCCAAACTCTACAATTGGTGCAATTGTCACTCGTAAATCTCGGATATCGCCACCACCATGATATGAGTCGGAAGGATAAAAACCATAAGAGGGAACATTGGCGATAAATTCTCCTGCCCATCGCGAATATGCTCCTGTTGTGAACAGATTTGCCTGCGTAGTATAAGTTTTATTGATTGCGCATCGAATATGAGTTCCTGCTTGCAGGTAGAAATTCGGAGATAACTTAGTTCCTAAAAGAATTTGGAACATTCCATATAAAATCGTTTGCTTCTCTTGATATTGCTCAAAACGATATTGGTATTCCATCGGCTCACCACTAATATCTGTCATCTGCTTAGACTCAATGAAAGACATTAGTTTACCTTGTGTCAATTGGTAATCAGCACCAACTCCCACATTAACGAAGAAAGCTTTATAAGCAAACTCGTAGTTAAAGAGAGCTTGACCTCCTCCGCCGACTTGAGATTTCAAATTTTCTCCTATGATATTCGCCTCAACGCCAGCTAAAGATACACCAAGAAAATGTTGTAGTCCTCTTGCCCCAATAGGCGAGCACAGGAATATCAATCCTAATAGCAAAGAGAATTTAACGGATATAAATCTTTCGTGTGTCATAATTATCCAAATACCGAACAATGTATAAACCTTTAAAGATTGGTGCTACTATTTTTTCGCCGTACAAAGTGTATAGTTCATACGGACGAGTCGTATGCAATAGACTGTTTATACCGGTAGCTACTCCATAAACGAGACTACACGAACGGATCCCTTCTGTCTCACCTTCTCTAATAAGATATACGTAATAAGAATGTCCCACATCTAAATCTGTCATCGGCAAATAGGGGTCAGTAGCTCCTGGTACAGGAACACCGTCTCTATACCATTGATAGCGAACAAAATGATATTTATCAACTTCATTCTGTAAAACTCCCACCCATCCATTATGTGATTTTTGATCAAGAACTGAAGATGGGTAGTTAACTTCAAGGTAAATCGTTTGTTCTTCTGCTTTACACAAAGGGGTCACATAGCGAATCGTTGCCGCATATTTACCCGGTCTGACATCATTGGGTAACGGAATAATCATGGGTTCACCTACACAAAAACCATATTTCTCCTCAAATCCAACATTCAATGCGGATTGTCCCATATACACATAAATGCTATCTAAACGTCCGTTGAGCAATTGATAAGGGATATCAAATGCCTCTCCATCCGCACAAACCATCGATGTATCTGGCATATCCACTGCCAAAACAGGTTCGATTTGGATATGAAGAGAGACTATCGAATCGCATTTCCAGCGATTGATAAATTCACCACGATAATTGCCAGACTGGGTAATGCTCAATGTATCCTTACCATTAAAGAAAAGAAAGGGCATATCATTACCACAAATCATCGTATCCACATCTATTGGAGTTCGATCATGTTTGTACACATCAACAACAAACAAACTGTCGCATCCTGCCCAACTAGTATAGCGCACGGTATCATGCGTCTCATCAATATATTCTTTACCATTGAACGTCCAAACATCACCGTCACAAATATGATGCGTGACGATAAAATCTTTAGTGCGGATATCTGGCAAGTCTAAATTCACTTCTACCGAGTCACAACAAAGACGTTCGCTCAAATAGGCATATAGTTTTACCTTGTATTTTCCTCCCTGAGGTGGATAAGCGTGAGTAACCGAATCTCTATGAGTAGAGATTATTGTTCCGTCACCAAAATTCCAAGCCATATCGGTCACTTTAGCTGTAGTGGATTCCCACTCTTGACTACTAGCAGAACGTTGATCATTAAACATCCTAACCGAACAATCGCTAACAAAAGAAACGATGTTTTGACAATTAGCAGCAGATAAGGTATATTTTGCTCGAGCTATTGGATTGTGCGGAATTCCTGAAGCCACAAGTTGATAGTAGCAATTTTCATTGGTTTTAGAAATGACATCCACTACATAGTACATTGTATCATTGGGCTCAATATCGAGATAATATTTATCACTCAGCACTATGTCCGGTTGGTCTTCCCGATACCAACGATAGTTAAAACCTTGTGGTGCCTCAAAGTGGGTTGAGGGTTCACTGCCACAAGCGAGTCCTCTAATCTCACCTGTTTCGCAGGCTAAAGTAAAGTATGCATACCCATAGTGACCTCCTTGAGTGCAATCAGAAGTGCTTAGACGGATGGTTAGTGTTTGACCGATATAATTTCGGAGACTGACTGAAATGGTAGTCCAATCTTTCCAAAAAACCATGTTACCACTTTTGTTGACGGTATACCACTCGCCCATATCTTCCCCATATCCTGCAGCAAAATCGGCACTATTACATACCCTATCAGACGCTGTACCAATCGGTTGACCATAGCTATCCAAAATATCTAATTTAAAATGAGACTGGTCACCAATATCGTGCATTTGGGCAGGAGACTGCATGACTACGGCATAACGAATTTTGAGAATATCGCTAGCACCTTCCTCAACTTTGTACTTGTATTCGATTCGCTCAGCCTGAGCACCGGTTTCCCAGTTCCCTAGTCGGACTGAAGCCAATTCATCCGAAGGAACAGTTTTTAAACCAGGAGAGTTACCTTCATCATCCATTGTCCGTGGATCGTATTCGTTTTGAAGATAGTGAATTGTATGACGACTTTTGATGGAAGCGTATCCATAATCAACACACCCTTGACCAAACATGCTATTCCCTAAATCGTTGATGTTACCTGCTGCTCCTGTGTAACATGCGGCTTTATTAAGAGTGAGATAGTCAATACACCTTGTCCCTTCATACACAATAAATGGATTATATTCAGCATAAGGACTCGGATCAGAACCACAATATCCACGAAGACGAAATGAATACATACCCTCTTCCAAATCCGAGATTTCTGCTTTATTTTCTTTAGTGGTATAACCATACCACTTCCCTGTTGTGTTATCTTGCACAATAATGGAATATGAATCAGCCGAACCTTCCCATGTCAACGTAATGACCCCATTGACTGCCATATGGGATATGCCGTAGGGTTGTGCACATGCAGATTCGTCCAAAACCTCGATATTATCAATACAAGCCGGTGGGTTCTTAGCGGTACCTCCCGAATTTGCCCATACAAAAATCAATTTACCAGGGCGACCATCCGATTTATATTTAATATGAGCATGTTGCCATGTTAAAGCATGAGCAAAAACAGTATCAATGGCATATTGTTTAACCCAATTAGGTACCGATGAAGAGTTTCCGGAAGAGAACAACTGTTTTTGAACATTTAAATCATCATCCGGAACAAAACAAACAGAAATAGCATCTGATCCAGAGGGTTTACCATTTGCCAACCAATCAAATAGGATACCATATGTTCCTTTGGGTATAGTCATAGGACGATACGCTAGAACGAACATTGCATTAGACGCATTGTAATTAATTGATTTGTTCCCATCAGCAGAAATGTATAACGCATAATTACCTGTCGGACCACTATGCGTCAAAGTGTCGATATACCACTTATTTTTCAACGAAGCAGCCTGCATAGCATTTGCTGTAGGATTTAAAATCCACTGCTGACGCTCTGCCTCACTTTCGAAATCGCATGTATAAATCGGCATAGCGAATGAACGTAATGCGGATAGCAACAATAACTCCAAGACGATTCTTTTAAACATGGTGATATAGATGCTCTATTGAATACTATATTTATGGTTAAATTCTTTAACTTTTACAAAATCACAAATTCCACACGACGGTTCTTGGCACGTCCTTCTTCGGTATCATTGGTGTCGATAGGTTCAGATTCACCTTTACCCTCAGCCTCAATACGGTTTTCGTCTATACCACGACGTATCATGTCGTCGCGTACGCTATTGGCACGGCCTTCGGACAACTTCTGGTTATCCTTGTCCGAACCCACCGAGTCGGTGTGACCCGTGATGCGGATGCGCACTTCGGGATTCTCGTTGAGCAGGTCATACAAGTCTTGCAACCCCTTTTCGGACTCCGGCAGGATAACAACACTGTTGGTAGCAAAGTAGAGGTCGTGCAAGATAATCTTGCGTTTCTTGACAATCGGTTCCAGCGTGAAGGTCTCATTGCCCTCAAT
>JAGHSR010000015.1 GCA_018065765.1 Candidatus Colicola coprequi | reverse complement strand
GTATTGTCGCCGATTCTCCAAAGACTCAACGCTGGTTGATCTCTACTACAACCAATACCTGTCCGCACTGCGCATGAACGACACAACGGCTGCTGAACAGTATCGCGCAGACATAATGCGTCTGTTCCCTGAGACAACACAAGCCAAGATTGTGTCCAATCCCAACTACTTCGAGTCGCTCCGCCGCATGGCAATGGAGCAAGACTCACTCTACGAGGCTACGTACAACGCATATGTTGCCGGACAGTTTGAGCAGGTGAAGCAGCAAAAAGTGTACGCTGAGGAGAACTACCCACTCTCGCCATTGATGCCCCGATTCCTGTTCCTCAATGCTGTTGCTGTAGCACGCACCGAAGGACAAGAGCCGTTCATCAACCAATTGCGTGATATGGTCAATCGCTATCCGTCCAGTGAACTGGGGGCGATGGCGAAGGATATGTTAGCCATGATGGGACAGGGCATGGAGAGCCAAACAGGAGGTTCGTTGGCTTCGCTGCAAGACCTGCGCAAAGAGGATGCTAACACCGAGATGGTGGACTCCACCCTCACCTTCTCCGACGACAAAACCGGTACCACATTGGTATATCTACTCATTCCGCAGGATGAGGCACAACTCAACAACCTGCTGTATGAAGTGGCACTATTTAATTTCTCGCAATTCCTAATCAAAGACTTTGACTTGGTCAAATACGACCAATCCCCATTCAGCAATCCGATGGCAGGCAAAGAGTCTGCTCTGGAGATCTCTGTCTTTGACGGCATAGATGAAGGACTATGGTACATCGGTTTGCTGCAAGAGAATGCCGTACTAAGTGAACTGATACAACGACTGAATGCAAAAGTATTTGCTATTACAGAGACCAATAAACAGTTATTGGAAAAAGGACTGAGTTTGGAGAAATACCTGACTACATTGGATCCACGTCAGGAGTGATGACCACTCCTTTAGCAGCAGGATTCCCCTCAAGCAGGTGCATTTCACGCAGAAGCAATGATTTAGCGTAAGCAATATTGGCTGTAGTCTCGATACGGAGTTGCAGTTGGCGTGCAAACAGATTTTTTACCCGCGATATTCCCGGCGTTAACAGTGCCGAACAACGTGAGCCGAAGATGGCTCCGAGTCGTTGTTGCAAGATTTGTCCCGCAGTTTCGACGCGTGTCTCGTCGCGATGCCGCAAAGTAAGGGTGATGAGACGAACAAATGGCGGATAATTGAATTTCTCACGTTCAGCAATCTGTGCAGCGAACAAACCCTCGTAATCGTGAGCCAGAACGTGCTCATAAATCGTATGTTTGGTATCAAACGTCTGAAGAATCATTTCCCCTTGCTGTCCCGTGCGACCGGCACGTCCTGCCACTTGCTCCAACATCTGAAAAGTGCGCTCGTAACTACGAAAATCCGGCTGATTGAGCAAACCGTCCGCATTCAGTACAGCCACCAGACTGACGTCATTGAAATGCAATCCCTTAGTAACCATTTGCGTACCAATGAGAATGTCTATTTCGTGGTTGGCAAAACGATTGATAATATTTTGGTACGCGCGTTGCGTGCGTGTCGAGTCTAAATCCAAACGATCCACCCGCGCTTCAGGAAAATACTGCTCCACCTCATCCTCCAGTCGTTCCGTACCGAACCCGTGTACTCGCATGGTGGCTCCACATTGGGGACAAACAGTAAATGGCAACTGCGTGTGCCCGCAATAGTGACAGACAAGCGAATCGGGCATACGATGATAGGTCATCGGCACATCGCAATCGGGGCAATGCGGGACATGACCGCATTCAGTACACTGCAAATACGCTGCGTAACCTCTACGATTCTGAAAGAGGATAACCTGTTTGCCCTTAGTCAGTTCTTCGCGGATACGCTCTACCAGCGGGTCGGAAAAGTGCCCATACATCTCACGACGGTGGTACTGTCTCTGCAGGTCAATCATCGTGATGCGAGGCAAGAGAAGATTCTTGTAACGTTGGGGCATGCGCACCAAACCGTATTTGCCATTCAAGGCATTGTGATAGGTCTCCACCGAAGGAGTAGCCGTACCCAACAACACTTTTGCTCCTAACTGATATGCCAGCATGATGGCAGTAGAACGTGCATGATAACGGGGGGCAGGGTCTTGCTGTTTGTAACTGGGTTCGTGCTCCTCATCCACGATGATGAGTTGTACTTTATCTGTAGGCAGGAAAATAGCCGACCGTGCTCCTAAAATCAAACGAGGTTCGGGCGTTACGAGCAGTTGACGATAGATTTCCACCCGTTGTGCATCCGTCACGCGCGAGTGATAAACCACCAGTTGATTGCCAAAGACGGCTTGCAGACGGTCGGTCAGTTGCGTAGTAAGGGCTATTTCCGGCACCAGATAGAGAACAGAATACCCCGCTATCAGTTGCTCTTGTATCAAGTGCACATACACTTCCGTCTTGCCCGATGAAGTCACTCCGTGCAGCAACACCACATCTCTCTCATGCCACTCCGACTGTATTTGTTGCATGGCTCGCAGTTGCTGTTCATCCAGGGGGTTGGGGGCTATGGGCGAGGATGTATATTCGGATAGCCTAACCCGACGACATCCCTCGGAGGGAGAATAATGCACATCGTGCAACTTAGCAGGCAAGGCAGCAGCCATCACTTCGCCGATGGAGCACATGTAGTAGTCCGCTATCCAGCGCCACAATCTCAGTTGGGACGCCTGCACCACGGGCATTATGTCCGGCAACAACAAAACGTCACGAATCTTGCCGGCTTCTATCTCGGTGTTCGTTTCCACCGAAGCAACAATACCAATAAGTTGTTTACGAGCCAGCGGAACCAACACACGCATACCTATCTCAGGGCGCAGCATTTCATCGGGCACACGATAGGTATAGGTGTCCGCTATAGCCAGGGGCAATATGACATGAACGTAGTAAATGGTTGGGCGTTATTGATTGGCATTATCGTTGGCAACGGCTTTGCGATAACAAGCACGGCAGAGGGGTTCGTAGGACTCGGTTTCACCCAATAGCACACGTTTGTCCGATGAGACTAATCGGTGAGATACATACGCCAAGTCGCCACATTGCACACAAATAGCATGCGTCTTGTACACATCTTCGGCTATAGCCATCAATGCCGGCATGGGTCCGAAGGGTACACCGCGGAAGTCCATATCCAAACCTGCCACGATGACGCGAATACCACGTTGCGCCAATTCGGTGCATACTTCTACTATGCCCATATCAAAGAACTGCGCCTCATCGATACCCACCACATCAATGTCGTCTGCCAGTAGCAGAATGTTTTGGCTGGAGTCCACCGGCGTCGATTGGATAACATTGCGGTCATGACTGACCACATCCTGTTCGCTATAGCGCACGTCGATAGCGGGTTTGAAGATTTCCACTTTCAGTTTGGCAAACTGGGCACGTTTCATACGGCGGATGAGTTCTTCGGTCTTGCCGGAAAACATACTACCGCAGACTACTTCGATACTGCCACGTCTCAATACGGGGCCTTGTGTTTCGCGTTCGTTAAACATGATTTTTGATATCAGATACCATCATCTGAATAGAGGTTTGATTATTATATGTATTTTCGTCTAATTCGTAACACACATCCACAGCTTTGCCGTTTTGCATATAGAGTGCCATATCGCCCTTACCAAAAGCGATACCCGTGATGGCAGCGGTATGGTCGGTCACATCCAATCGTAGGTGCTCGCCTGTCTTGCCAACGCGTTTGGTGTAGCGGTTGTTGATTACATTTCGCGTCAAAAAAACAGGGCGTTCGTTATCCGGTCCGAACGGCTCAAGGTGTCTGAGTACCGAGAAAAACTTTGGCGTGATGTCCTCAAAGGCTATTTCCTGATCAATGGAAATAGTGGGTTGACGTTGGTGGTCAAGAATATGTTCACTCACATACAGTTCAAATCGGCGACGAAATTCCGGCAGATCTTGCAAACGCAGACTGATACCGGCAGCAAACTGGTGTCCGCCAAAATTGGTCAGCAAGTCGCGACATGAGTCGATGGCAGCATAGATATCAAAACCGCCTACCGAGCGAGCCGAACCGGAAATAATCGTGTCTGTCAGAGTCGTATTGGTATCGGAACTGGTCAAAACAATGGTCGGACGATAGTATGTCTCCGTGAGACGACTGGCAGAGATACCCACCACTCCCTTGTGCCAATGGGGCGCATAAACAACGGTCGTAAACCGCTGTTCATTATCCGGATCCTGGCGCAAGAGAGCCAATGCCTCTTCGGTGGTTTGGTTGTCATAATCCTTGCGCTCGGTATTGAATGAATCTACGTTCTTGGCTTGCTCAGCAGCAAACACCTCATCTTCGGATATCAGTAGTTTGACCGCTTCATATCCCGAATAGAGTCTGCCGCAGGCATTGATACGAGGACCAAAACGGAACAATAAATCGTTGACCGTCACATGTCCTTGTTCCAATCCTGCCACCTGCATAATCGCCTTGATACCCACCGATGGGGCAGCGTTGATGGACTTAAGGCCGTAGTACTCCAGTACGCGATTTTCGCCCGTCATCGGCACCACATCCGAAGCGATAGACATAGCCAATAACGGAAGCAGTTGTTCGATTGTAACCACTTTAGTAGCCGGCAAATGACGGGACATGAGCGCCTGCACCAGTTTGAACCCTACTCCACAACCGGACAGATGTTTATACGGATAGGGACAGTCGGCACGTTTCATATTGAGCACGGCAACAGCCTTGGGGATTTCATCACCGGGCGTATGGTGGTCGCAGATGACAAAGTCTATACCCTTGCCAGAAGCGTACTCCACCTTATCAATCGCCTTGATACCGCAATCCAGCGCAATAACAAGACTGTACCCACTCTCAGCTGCATAGTCGATACCACGAAACGAAATACCATATCCTTCCGTATAGCGGTCAGGGATGTAATAGTTGAGCAACGACTCGTCAGCCACAACGCTACTAAGATACGTGTACATGAGTGCCACAGCGGTAGTTCCATCCACATCGTAGTCCCCATAAACGAGTATTCGCTCGTGGCGAGCCAACGCTTGCGTGATGCGTTCTACAGCCTTATCCATGTCGCGCATGAGGAATGGGTCATGCAACTGACTGAGCGAAGGACGAATATATGTTTTCGCTTCGGAAGCCGTTTGTATGCCCCGCGATGTCAGCAGTCGGGCTGCCGGAACGCTGATACGAAGTTCCGTCGCCAATTGCTCTGCCAACTGTTGTTCGGCCTCGCTGTATGCCTTAATCTTCCACGTGTAATCCATTCTCAATTCTCCATTCTCCATTTTGCATTTTGCATTTTGCATTTTGCATTTTGCATTCTACATTCTCAATTCTCAATTCTCCATTCTCTATCAACATCCCGCCACAAGGGCAGCGCCTCGCGAAAATGATGCAAGCGTTGGATATCGAAATCGGCAATCCGAGTACCCTGTTCGTTGTCCGCGAACGCGCATATAGGATGGAGGTGTGTATCGTAGGCGATGGAGTGTCCGTTGTAGTGCAGACCCAACCCATCATCGCCCACCGGATTGGCAGCAGCTATATAGCACTGATTCTCCGTGGCGCGAGCGGCTATGAGTGCATCCCAATACTGAATGCGTATCTGAGGCCAGTTGGCAGACACAAGCAGAATATCGTA
>JAGHSR010000080.1 GCA_018065765.1 Candidatus Colicola coprequi | reverse complement strand
AAAGTGCAATTGGTTCCCAACGGTTTGGCACAAGCGTTTGTGTTGGGCAAGGAGTTTCTGAATGGCGAACCGGGTTGCCTTATACTGGGTGACAACATGTTCTATGGTCAAGGATTCAAGACGATGCTCCGCGAGGCGGTAGCACAAGGTGAGAACGGTCAAGGTGCCTGCATCTTTGGTTACGAAGTGACTGACCCACGTGCCTATGGTGTTGTGGAGTTTGATGAGAATGGCAAAGTGCTTTCTTTGGAAGAAAAGCCGCAGCAGCCCAAGAGCAACTACGCTGTACCCGGTCTGTACTTCTACGACAAGACCGTCTGCGACAAAGCCGCTGACCTCAAGCCATCTGCACGCGGAGAGTACGAGATAACCGACCTCAACCGTCTCTATTTGGAGGAAGGTTCGCTGCAAGTCAAGCTCTTTGGGCGCGGCTTTGCATGGTTAGATACCGGCAACTGCGACAGTCTGCTGGATGCCGGCAATTTCATTGCCACGATACAAAACCGGCAAGGTTTTTATGTAGCCTGCATCGAAGAAATCGCTTGGCGCAATGGTTGGATTAGCACCGACCAACTCCGTGCACTCGGACAAGAGATGAAAACCGCTTACGGCAGGTACTTGGAGCATTTGGCTAAATGACGATAACGTCGTCGTCACAAACTCCGCTAAATGGTCTTGCCTTGCAAGACGAAGCGCTCCGTTGCTCCTCCTCTCCAAATGACCTCTTGCGAGCTCATTTGGGTAAGCCATGCGGCGAAAAAGACTATACGATAACGAAAACGAAAATAATAATTTGGTTAGGCGTCATAGGCGTTTTGTGCAGTTGCACACCTAAGACGGGTGCACAAAGTCCCAGCACCCGCAATGGGCAACGTACCCGCACCGACACCACGCTATTGCAGCTCATTGAGATCAATCAGCACCTGGCAGAGGAAGCCGATAGGCAGGTAGCACAGTATAGCGAAGGGTACGCTCTCAACGAAACAGGTTTTTGGACACGAGGGCTCAAAACGGTGGATCACCCTCTGCAAGAGGGCGAACAGGTGGAAATACATATCGCCGTTTATGGATTGGATAGCACCCTATACGAGCATGTAGCACAAACACAAACGATAGGCAAAATAGAACATGCACAAGCCGTCGTGGAAGTGCTATCGGAAATGGAACATGGACAGCATGTGAGCATACTTGCCCCCTGGTATGTGGCTTTTGGCGGAACAGGGGGACACAATGTGCCACCCTACACCAATGTACGAATAGAAGTGGAAGTGAGATGAGAATGTAGAATTGAGAATGTAGAATGCAAAATGCAAAATGCAAAATGCAAAATGCAAAATGGAGAATGGAGAGTGGAGAGTGGAGAATGCAAAATGCAGAATGCAAAATGCAGAATGCAAAATGCAGAATGCAAAATGCAAAATGCAAAATGGAGAGTGGAGAGTGGAGAGTGGAGAGTGGAGAATGGAGAGTGGAGAGGGGAGAATGGAGAATGCAAAATGCAAAATGAAAAATGCAAAATGGAGAATGGAGAATGAAAGTAAAAGTAAAAAAACTGAATATGAAGAAAATTGTTATCCTACTATTGGGAGTAGTGACGCTGTGCTCCTGCAAAGACAACTCCAGCACCTACTCCAGTGACCTCAAGAAAGAAAAAGCTCTCATCAACGAATACATCAAGCGGGAGGGAATTAACATAATCAACGAAGAACCTACCGTATGGGGTGAGAAAGACTTTCTGGCAATGGAAGGTTATGACTACTTCTACTACCACCTGAGCCATCAGGGTGATACCAATTCGTTGGCTGTCAAAGATGGCGACCAAATCGTGCTACGCTACCGCCAATTCAGTCTCGACGCATACGCTGACACTATCTCCTACTGGACAACGGACGATGGCGGTTATCCGGTGGAGTTCCGCTATCTGAATATCAGCGATACCAAAGCCTGCACGGCATGGCACCTCGCTATCAAGCAGATGAAATACTCCGGCAGCGAGTGCCGAATCATCTGCCCAAGCAAATTAGGTTTCTCCAACGCCAACTACTCCGTCATCCCATACGTGTTTGACTTGTCGTTTAAGATCAAGAGGCATTGAGGTCCCGCTGGGGGGGGAGCCCTTGCGGGCGACTAATCGGAGGCAGAGCCACCTACAATTCAGCAGCAGAGCTGCTTACTAATCGTCCCGTTGGGACTACTAATCGCAAGCAAGGCTTGCTACAGCCCAAAGGGGAGAACGAAAACCATAACCTAACGAAAACCATAACCATAACGAAAAACATAACCTAACGAAAAACATAACCATAACGAAAAACATAACCATAACGAAAAACATAACCATAACGGGAACCATAACCATAACGAAAAACATAACCATAACGGGAACGTTAACAATAAAAAAAAATAAAGATATGAGTCTGGTAAAAAGTATTTCAGGTATTCGTGGTACGATAGGTGGCCACGTGAGTGAAGGATTGAGTCCTGTTGACATTGTGCGCTTTACAGCAGCATACGCTACGCAACGTCGCGCACAAATGCCAAACAACAACACCATTGTAGTAGGTCGTGATGCACGTATTTCCGGCGAAATGGTTAACCTGCTGGTAACAGGTACATTACTCGGCATGGGTTACGATGTAGTAAACATCGGTTTGGCATCCACACCAACTACCGAGTTGGCAGTAACCGGCGAAAAAGCAGCCGGCGGTATCATCTTGACAGCCAGTCACAATCCCAAACAATGGAACGCACTCAAACTGCTGAACGAAAAAGGGGAGTTCCTCAACGATGCAGAAGGGAAAGAGGTACTGAAGATTGCTGAAGATGAAGCATTCACCTTTGCAGAAGTAGATAACTTGGGACATCTGACGAACAAGGACTACCTACCCTATCACATCGAACAAGTGTTGGGACTGAAACTGGTGGACAAAGCTGCCATCGAGAAAAAGAACTTCACCGTAGCGATTGACTGCGTCAATTCGGTAGGCGGTCTCGCTATCCCTGCCGTACTGAAGGCATTGGGTGTGAAAAACATTATCACACTGAACTGCGAGCCAACCGGTCACTTTGCGCACAATCCGGAACCCCTGCCCCAACACTTGACGGAAATAAGCGACCTGCTTCGTTCCGGCAAAGCCGATGTGGGTTTTGTGGTCGATCCTGATGTAGATCGTTTGGCTATCATCTGCGAGAACGGCGACATGTTCGGCGAAGAATACACCTTGGTCAGCGTAGCAGACTACGTACTGAGCCAGACCCCCGGCAATACGGTGAGCAACCTCTCCTCCACCCGAGCATTGAGCGACGTAACCCGTCAGCATGGCGGCGAATACAACGCAAGCGCAGTGGGTGAGGTGAACGTGACCACGTTGATGAAAAAGACCAACGCCGTCATCGGTGGCGAAGGCAACGGCGGTGTCATCTACCCCGAGTGCCACTACGGGCGCGACGCATTGGTAGGGATAGCACTATTCCTGACCAGCCTTGCCAAGAAAGATATCAAGGTGAGCGAACTGAGAAAGACATTCCCGAACTACTGCATTTCCAAAAACCGCATAGACCTCACGCCGACCACTAATGTGGACGAGATATTGGCTACCATCAAAAGCATCTACAAGGACGAACGCGTCAACGATATAGATGGTGTGAAGATTGACTTTGCCAACGGTTGGGTACACCTGCGCAAGAGCAACACCGAACCCATTGTTCGCGTGTATAGCGAGGCAGCCTCGATGGTACTGGCTGACCAATTGGCAGGACAAATCATTGACCGCGTTAATGCGCTAATGGAGATGTAAGTATGGAGATACTGATTAGTAACGATGACGGTTGGGGAGCTAAGGGTATTGTGACACTGGCTCGTCTGATGAGTACGTTGGGACATGTCACCGTAGTGGCTCCCGATGGTGCTCGCAGTGGGCGTAGTACCGCTATCACCGTAGCGAAACCCATGTACTTGAGAAAAGTGGAAACCGCTGCAACGGATCTGCCCGATAATGTGGATGTCTATACGACCAACGGCAATCCGGCAGACTGCATCAAACTCGCTATCAATGCCATCTATGAAGGGGACGAGAGCCGTATCGATGTGTTGGTCAGCGGTATCAACCACGGGCATAACGCCTCAGTCAATCTGATATACTCAGGTACGATGGGTGCTTGTTTGGTGGCAGCAGAGCACAACATCCCTGCCATCGGTTTCTCCATCAATGACCACACCGACCATCCGGATTTCAGTTATTTGGAGCCCTATATCCCCGAATTGACCCGTCATCTAATAGATGGCGATTTTCCCAAAGGCACGTGCTACAATATCAATGCGCCAACCGGTCCTATCGCAGGAATCCGGTGGACGCGGCAATGCGCTGCCCATTGGGAAAAAGAGTTGGAACCGCACGTGGATGAGAACGGCGAGACCTATTATATATTGGTAGGCAATTTTGTCAACCATGAACCCGAAGCACAAGACACGGATATTTGGGCGATTGAACACGGCTATTTGAGTATTCAACCCGTTCAACTGGATATGACCAATTACAACGCAATGTAAAAAAACAGGTGAGACAACTGGATAAATATTGGATAGGAATAACGCTGGGACTGCTATTGCCGGCGATTTTTGGTTGCGTTTACCTTGATCACTACGATCTTTGGAAATCCCTGTCCCTATTTGAGGTGGACTACATCGCACCTCTGCTGAGCAAGTTGCTACTCGTGAGCGTGTTTCCCAATCTGGCACTCATCTTTGTTTTCTACACCACCAACACATGGAACTTGAGTAAAGGGGTGCTGATAGGTGCTTTCCCCTACATGATAGCCGCCATTATTTTCTCCAGTCTCTAACGCCAATGAAGTACTTCTTGATTTCCGGTGAAGCCTCCGGCGACTTACACGCCAGTAATCTGATGGGTGCACTACACAAGTGTGACCCGGAGGCTGTGTTCGTCGGAATGGGAGGTGACAAGATGCGTGAGGCAGGGTGCAACCTGTTTCAAGACTATCGAAACATGGCATACATGGGGGTTATCGCGGTCCTCAGCAACCTTGACAAGGTTCGCGACAACTTCCGCATAGCCCATGAGGCACTCATACGCGAGCAACCGGACATCTTGGTGCTAATAGACTATCCAAGTTTCAACCTTAAGATAGCGTCCTATTGCCGTCAGCACCTGCCGAACACCAAAATCGTGTACTACATACCCCCCAAAGTGTGGGCATGGAAGCGTTGGCGGATTCACAAAATAGCCCGTTTATGCGATGAGGTATTTGGCATTTTGCCGTTCGAGCCGGACTTCTATGGGCGGTACGGATATCGATGCACCTACGTTGGCAATCCGACTATGGAGTTTGTGCAGTCCTACCTCACATCGGCTCCCGACATAGCGAGGACGAACAAGATAGCCTTGTTGCCGGGTTCACGACGCGGCGAGATAAGCCACTGCCTGCCCACTATGCTGGATGCAGCCCGCGATGTTGTTCGTGAGGAAGCACAAAAGGGACAACGATACGAGATTGTAGTGACAGCCGCTCCCGGGATAGAAGATGATTTTTACCGGCCGTTCTTGCAGGCAGAGACACTCACTCGCGATACCTACCCTCTGCTCCATGAAGCGGCAGTAGCCGTTGTCAATTCGGGAACAGCCACTCTGGAAACAGCTCTGATAGGATGCCCGCAGACAGCCGTTTATTATTTTGCTGCCAGCAAGTGGTTGGGATGGCTTAGACCCTTCTTGTTCCGCATATCCCAATTCACACTGGTCAACATCATTGCCGGTCGCGTTGTCATAGAAGAACTCATCGCTTGGCGTTTCACTCGCAAGAACATTCGCGCGGAACTGAACCGCCTCATTCATGACGAAGCATACCAAAAAAAGATGCTGTCCGGCTATAACGAGATACGGAAAGCACTCGGCACCCAATCAGCCGCCATGTCCGCTGCAGAGCAAATTTATAAACTAAAAAAATAACTACTATGAAACGAATCACCTATTTGTTATTTCTTGTCAGCACAGTTGCATTCTCAGCACCTAAAGCGTACACTTTCCCACAAAAAGATGCTACTAAGCCCTATGTTCGTCTCCTCTTTGCCGGTGATGCCATGCAACACGATGTCCAATTGAAGTGGGCATACGATGCAAAGAGCAAACAGTATATTTACGAACCCAATTTCCGTTACATACGTCCATACCTGGCGGATGCAGATATCAACATCGTCAATTTGGAAACGACTTTACCCGGCAGGAAGTACGCCGGTTATCCGCGTTTTCGCACTCCGGACTCATACCTCGAAGCCCTATCCGATGCAGGTTTTCAGGTGTTCACCCTTGCCAATAACCACGTGATGGACAGCGGGCGTAAAGGATTCAAACGCACTTTGAAACGCTTGGGAGACCGTCCCCATACAGGAGCATGGTTGGACACAATACAACGAAACAAAGAATATCCGCAGATATGGTACATCAACGATATGAAGATTGCGTTTTTCAACTGCACGTACGGTACCAACCAGATTCTGCCGGTTCCTCCCACCTACGTTAATTACATCGAGACCGAAGAGTTGCTGCTGGATATGCAAGCCAGTTTGCAGGATACGACCATTGATTTACGGATAATCAGTATTCACTGGGGAGATGAGTATCAACTGTACCACAACCCGCTGCAAAAGGGTATTGCCCAATGGCTTGCCGATTTAGGCTTCGACCTGATCATCGGCGGGCACCCTCATGTGGTGCAAGACCAAGAAGTGCTGACAGCCAAAGATGGACGACTGGTGCCTGTCGTTTATTCGCTGGGGAACTTGATTAGCAACCAACGGCGTCTAAACTGCAATGGCGGACTGATGGTCACGGTGGATATTGACAAGAAGAGCAAAAAGATTCACTACATCAATTATCTGCCCGTTTATGTTCACAAGGGTGATTGGGGCAGTGAACGCAACTACTTCTGTCTGCCCACACAGGACTATCTGGGCGGCAAACTCCCCTATCAAATCGAGAGTGACAGCCTGCGCAAGGACTTAATCTTGTTTGACAGCAATTCCCACAAACGAATGGGTGAGCCGTTAACCGTTTACTAATCGTACCTATCACGTTCTCTTTAGCATGGATCAATCGCGCACCACACAACTATTAGGGGAAGCCGTTGTTCGCCGCTTAGGTCAGGTGCGTGTGCTCCTTGTCGGTGTAGGCGGTGTAGGTGGTTGGTGCGCTGAAGCCCTAATCAGAAGTGGCATTCAGCACTTGACCATCGTAGATTTTGATACGGTCAGCACCTCGAATATCAACCGTCAGATAGTGGCTACGGAAGCCAATGTCGGACGAAGCAAAGTGGAGGAGATGCGTCAGCGGCTGCTGGACATCCATCCGCAGGCGGATATCGTTGCCATCGACGAGCGTGTTGTACCCGGTGAAGCGTGGCGCGAGAGGATTGGCAACTACGACTATATCATCGACGCTATCGATGACGTGGACGCCAAAGCCTGGTTGCTGTACGAAGGGAGTCTGACGCAAGCCACAGTGTTCTCCTCGATGGGAGCCGGGCGCAAACTGGATACCGAACAGATACAAATAGCCGAATTCCGGAAAGTTCATGGTTGCCCATTGGCGCGGGCTCTGCGAAATCGCATGAAAAAAGAGCACCGGATTCCCGCTAAGAAAATCCGGTGTGTCTATTCCCCTGAGATAAGTGCCGAGGCAGGCACCATAGCACCTATCGTAGGTGTGTTTGGTATGAAACTCGCTAACTTGCTTATTCAGAACGAAGTAGCACGCATGAGCGAATAAAGAACGACTGCTCCGTTATGGTATCCTGCTTCGATGTAGTATCCACACGACATGTATCCGGATGAAGCGGACGAAGCAAGGGGTTTTCTATCTTAGGCAATAACATAGCCTCTTGAGGCAAGGACTGCTGCAAGTGCACGACCATGGAGTCGTGCTTCTCCTCTGCAGACGTCAACTTGCGCAAGAGCAATTCTTGCTCCGTGAGCAAATTACATTCCTCGTTGAACGCATTCAAGCGTTCCTCCAGACGTTTCTGCACACGGGGATAAACCTTGTCAAAGATTTGTGGACGTGCCGTGTACCACACCAATGTTGAGTCAAACTGCTCCTGCGTGATGTTGTGCTTGAGGAGTACGACCTTGTAGTACCCCCGTTGCGCCTCGTCGTGGCCGTATGCTAAACCTGCCTCCTCCAGCACTCCCTCAGCAGCGTGGATATCCACCAAGACATCCTCCAATTGTGAACGGGAAAGAATGCCTTCCGGACGACAAGCCGTAAGGGACGCCAAGATGGCGAGAATCACTAAGGTATCACTAAGGTAGGACCAAGATTTCATAGCGAAAATTAGTTTCGTTTGGATTTACTGAGGCTTTCGTCCAAGTCGCGACGGAACCAGATGATAATGCAAATCACCGCCACCGTGATGCACGAGTCTGCCAAGTTGAAGACAGGACGGAAAAACAGACATTCACCCGCCTGATTGGTTATCAGCGGGAAATAGAGCATGTCCACCACACGACCATAGAACCAAGACGCGTAGCCGAACCATTTACCGTAGAAAACGCAATCCACGATATTGCCTAACGCTCCGGCAGCAATCAACGACACCATGACCAAGAACGATGTACGCACGGGAGCCTTGTCCGGGGTATGATAGATGAGACGGTGGATATAATATGCCAAAACGCCTACTGCCAAGATACGGAAAATGGTCAGGAAGATTTTGTCAAACCACTCGATACCAAAAGCCATGCCATCGTTTTCTACAAAACATAGCATAAACCAAGAGGTTATTTCGTGCACCTCTCCCAAGGCATAATGTGTACGAATGTACAACTTGAACAGTTGATCCAGCGCGACTGCCAGCACGATGATGGCAGCCGAAAGATAGGATTGGCGTTTTTCCAAAGTCATGATTATTGCAGTTTGAAAGTTTGTTTGATATCATCCACGCGGTCGAGTTTCTCCCAAGTAAACAGTTCTACATTGCGCGAAATGGTCTCGCCATATTCCCCGATGAACGATTTGGTAACTATTTCATTTTTGCGTCCCATGTGTCCATAGCGTGCTGTCTCTTCGTAGATAGGTTCGAGCAGATGGAGCGTCGAAATAATGCCTTTGGGTGTCAGGTCAAAATGGCTTCGGATGTAATCCACCACTTGGTTTTGAGAAGCTTTCAAGCCCGTTCCGGAAACATAGATACTAACCGGTTCAGCCACACCAATGGCATAACTGAGTTGTACGAGCATGTCTTTAGCCAAGCCGGCAGCTACCATGTTTTTGGCAATATATCGAGCCATATAAGCAGCCGAACGGTCCACTTTGGATGGGTCTTTGCCAGAAAAAGCACCACCGCCATGGGCTCCGCGTCCGCCATAAGTATCCACGATAATCTTACGTCCTGTGAGACCTGTATCGCCGTGAGGTCCTCCTATCACAAAATTGCCGGTTGGATTGACGAGCAAGCGAAAATCACCCTGAAGAAGTTTCTGGTAGCGTTTGTCGCGTCGTGCCACTTCGGGAAGCAAGATATGACGAATATCTTCGGCTATTTGTGATTGTGATACATTGGGATCGTGCTGGGTAGATACCACGATGGTATCAATGCGTAGGGGTGTACCGTCTTCGTCATATTCGATGGTGACTTGTGACTTGGCATCGGGACGCAGGTAGGTCATCTGTTTGCCGTCCTTACGTATGCGCGCGAGCGTATAAACTAAGGTGTGTGCCATGTCGAGCGTCAGTGGCATATAGTTGTCGGTCTCGTTGGTGGCATAGCCAAACATCATACCTTGATCGCCGGCACCATCCTGATCAACGCCCATTGCTATATCGCGCGACTGCTCGTGCAGGGCAGTCAAGACACCGCAACTCTCGGCTTCAAATTTGTATTCCGATTTGGTGTAACCGATATGCGAAATTGTTTCGCGCGCTACGCGCTGCACATCCACAAAACCGGTACTGGTCACTTCTCCTGCAATGACAACCTGTCCGGTTGTCACCAGTGTCTCGCACGCCACGCGGCTCTTGGGGTCTTGTGCCAAAAAATTGTCTAATACAGCGTCGCTGATTTGATCGGCGACCTTGTCAGGGTGTCCTTCACTGACACTCTCTGAAGTGAAAAAATAATGTTTGTTCATTTTAGCATTTAGTTGTTAAGCGGGGGTTGCAAGTAGATAAATCTGTCCTCCGGATAAGGGGGCTTCTATAAATGCCCCATTAATGAAGTATTTTGTAGATGAGTTCCTTCCACAGGTCTGCATCTTTGGCTGACACATTGTTCATACCCTTGATTCGGGCGTCGGTTTCTCGGCAATAACCGATTATGCGGAATGTCTTTCCTGCCGAAAAACGTTTGGCAGCTTCGCGATAATCCCGCACAGCATAGGGGTTGATATGCAGGGCAGATGCGACAGCCTGGTCGTTTTGTTTGTCCGGCAGGTAATGAAAAAGCATGAGGTTGGCGAAGAAAGAGAACAAGATGGCTAACTCCTTGATCATATCATGCGACTTAGGATTGGCTGCGAAATACTGCGTTATGCGGTTTGCCTTGACCACATCCCCCTTGATGAGCGCCGATTGGAGTTCAAAATTATTGAAATCCTTGCTGATACCGATGTTTCGCTCAACGAGTGCAAGATCAATCTTAGTCTGTCCTTCGGGACGGCCATCAAGCAGTTTGCTCAGTGAGGTGGCGATTAGGCTGAGGTCGTTGCCTATGTAATCAGCCAGTAGTTGCGGGACACGAGGGTCAACGGCGATATTCTGATTAGCAATATAGTCGTTAATCCACTTGACCATTTGGTAGTCGCGCAGTTTGTCGTACTGCATTAGGACGCCGCCTTTCTTCTCCAGATTCTTGAACAGCGCAAGTCGCTGATCCACTTTCTTGTACTTGTAGCAGAAACACAACAGTGTAGTCGGTTGTGGATTGTCAAGATACATAGCCAGCGGTTCCCACTTGGTGATGGTTTGCGCTTCCTTGACAACAATCACTTTGCGTTCGCCCATCATAGGAAAACTGCGAGCAGCACCGATGACAGGGCTGATGTCCCCTCCTGCCAAATCTTTGCCATAGACTACCATTTGGTCAAACTCACGCGCCATCTCGTCCAACACATTGTTTTCGATGTAGTCAGACACCAAATCGGTGTAATAGGTTTCCTCACCGGACAAGAAATAGACCGGTGCCCATTGACCTGATTTGAGGTTTTTGAGTATTTGTTCGTAGGTTTGCATTAGTCCGGGAACTCCATCAGATATGCCTTGATAAACGCATCGATGTCGCCATCCATGACAGCGTTCACATTGCTGGTTTGGTAATTGGTTCTATGGTCTTTGACGCGGCGGTCATCAAATACATAACTGCGGATCTGACTTCCCCACTCGATTTTTTTCTTACCTGCTTCCACTTTGGCTTGTGCCTGACGACGTTTTTCGAGTTCCAATTCGTAGAGTTGCGAGCGCAGATGACGCAGGGCGTTTTCTCTGTTTTTAGGTTGGTCGCGTGTCTCGGTATTCTCGATAACAATCTCGTCAGGTTGTCCTGTGAGGCAGTTGATAAACTTGTAGTGTAGTCGCACACCGGACTCGACCTTGTTCACATTCTGTCCACCGGCACCGGAACTGCGGAAGGTGTCCCAACTGAGTCCGGCGGGGTTGACTTCTATCTCGATAGAATCGTCAATGAGTGGCACTACGAACACACTGGCAAAACTGGTCATTCGTTTGCCCTGCGCGTTATACGGGCTCACGCGCACGAGGCGATGCACCCCATTCTCACTCTTGAGATAGCCGTATGCCATGTCTCCTTCGATATTGAACGTGACGGTTTTGATACCGGCTTCATCGCCCTCTTGAAAATTGCTGATGGTAACTTTGTAATCATGTTTTTCGCAGTAGCGTTGGTACATGCGCATCAATTGTTCTGCCCAATCCTGCGCTTCGGTACCACCGGCACCGGAAACAATCTTGAGCACAGCAGGCATTTGGTCCTCCTCATGCGAAAGCATATTTTTCATTTCCAAGTCTTCTACCTCGCGTAGTGCTTTTTGGTAAGCGTCATCCACTTCCTGTTCCGTCACCAGTTCGTCCCTGAAGAAATCAAACGCCAAAGCAAGTTCTTCGGTAGCAGCTCGTACGCCCTCGTAGCCCTCGATCCAACGTTTGATGGACCTGACTTTGCGCATTTGCACCTCAGCGGCTTTGGCGTCATCCCAAAATCCCGGGGCTTGGGTATGCAATTCCTCCTCCTCGAGCTGAATGCGTTTTTCGTCAATGGCGAGATACTGTTTGAGTTTGTCTGCACGAAGTTGTATGTCCTTGAGTTGTTCGATAGTAATCATATTAGTAGGGCTATTTTCGTTTCTGTATTCAAATTGCGCTATTAGCGTGCAAAGGTACAAAAAAACAGGGACATGCACAAAAAAAAATAAT